>CALJKH010000077.1 GCA_937973575.1 uncultured Solirubrobacterales bacterium
GATCTACACAGGCGAAGACACTCTTTCCCTACACGACGCTCTTCCGATCTGCAGGTCGCCAGCAATCAGCTCAAGGCCAGTTGCGTCAGGCATTCGGGTCCTCCGCGATGCCAGGCCGCGGAGTCCCGAAGACGTTCACTGCGTCGTCTGACGCGTGCAGTGGCAGTACTTCCTCGGTCCCCTCGGCGCCGTAACGCTTGCGCCAACCCATGTTTGGGTCGCCTTGGATCATGTCTCGAAGTTGGAGAATCCCGTGCATCAGTGCCTCTGGGCGTGGTGGGCAACCCGGCACGTGAACGTCAACCGGCATGAACTTGTCAGCCGGCACGATTGCGTAGTTGTTGAAGACGCCCTGGGATGAGCAGCATGCGCCCATTGCGATTGTCCACTTGGGCTCAAGCATCTGGTCGTAGATACGGCGGACGACCGGCGCCATCTTGATTGAGACTCGGCCGGAGAGGATCAGAAGGTCAGCCTGGCGGGGTGAAGCACGGAAAGCCTCAAAGCCGAAGCGGGCAACATCAGCGCGGGCGCCGACCATTGTCATCATCTCGATCGCGCAACAGGCGAGGCCGAATGTGGCTGGGAACAGTGCGTTGCCGCGTGCCCAGGAGACAGCCTTGTCAAGAGTCGTCGTGATGATCCGCTCCTGGACGTACTTCTCAAGCTCAGCACCCTCCATGTCGCCGCGCAACATGTCCCGGGCGCGAAGCTGGCTCGCGCGGAATGCGTCAGGTCCCTCAGTTACCGCCATGACAATGCTCCTCTGCGCCATACGTAGCCAAATCCAATGAATAGAAGTACTACGAAGACTGCAGTCTCAGCGAGTGCAAACGCACCCAGTGCCTTCAGGTTTACAGCGATTGGGTAGATCAGGACGATCTCAATGTCAAAGAGGATGAAGAGCATTGCGATCATGTAGAACGAAATGCCGAAGCGGAAGCCCTGCTGGACTTCAGACGGGAGGCCGCACTCGTATGGTGAGGTCTTCGCGGCGGACCTGCGGTTTGACTTGGGCCCGAAGAAGCCGTTCATCAGCGCGAAGGCTGTGCCAACTATTCCCCCGAGGAGAAGGAAGACAATTGCTGGAAGGTAGGAATTCAGCATGAGGGCGAAGACCGGTTATAGCACCGGGAGGGGGCACTTTGTAACAACCTGTTACTTAGTGATTTTTCGCACTTTCGTAACCAATGACTAGTACGTATGAACTTCTATGTGTGATCGCGGCTGCTGGCTGCCTGATCGCCTCTGTAATTGGCGGGTTGGCGTTTAGATCTGGCTTCGCTCACCCACGGGCGTGGCTGGCAATTCGCGTCGCCCAAGGAATGGTTATTTCGATCGCAGCCTTCGGAGCGGTCCTGATGGCAGGTGTCGGCGAATCAGGCCACACCCTTCAATACGGCTACTCACTTATGGCAGCAGCAGTCTCCTTTGCAGCGGAGCAGCTGCGCCTCGCATCGGCCCAAACAGTCCTCGCCCGTATAGGTGTAACTGACTCGGCTGGGGTCAATGCGCTCCCAGAGGAGGAGCAGGAACGCCTCGCGCGGCAGATCGCCCTCCGCGAGCTTGGGGTCGAAACAGTCGCCTTGCTCGTTTGCGTTGCCTTGCTGCTGCGCGGCGCGAACTTGTATTAGGCGACTGAGCCGTAAGCGCCGTCGAACCAGACCAGTGGCTTGCCGTCACTGGCACCAAGAGCTTGGACTGCTCCAATCGCAATCACATGATCGCCAGCCTCAACAGTTCGATCGAGGTCACAAACCGCCCAGGCGATCGCCTCTTCAAGCACAGGTGTACCGCTTTCATCCCGCGCTGCGACGCCGTCAAGCTTGTCGCCCTCATCAATCTTTGAGGCAAAGCGGTCTGCCAGCTCGCGACCGTCCTCACCGAGGATGCTGATGCTGAACTTGCCGACCCTCTCGACTAGTGGCAGGGTGCGGGCGCCCTTCTCAAAGCAGACGAGCACAAGTAGCGGGTCGAGCGAGACGGAGCAGATTGCGTTTGCAGTCATACCGCCGCTGACGCCGTCCGAATCCTTGACGCAGATCACGACTACCCCAGTGGGGAACCTGGCAAATGCTCGGCGAAGACCGTCGGAATCAGTTGGGAGGTTTGAAGTCACGGGCGTGATCTTCGCATGAAAGCGAAGCCCCGACGCCAACCAATCGGTTGCCGCCGTCGGAGGACACCTCGCGGGACGTAAGTCCAAAAGTTGCGAGCCGTCTGTCCATGGCCGGCGCCGGGGATGGTCTGCTCTTCGCCGCGCGCAGCCTGTGTCCTTCCCAATGGTCGTTGCTGACTCTGCCCCGCCGTCGCCGTGTCGGCTAGGATCCCGATTCGATGATTAGCACCCTTCCCAAGACAGCTCTAGCCGTAGTCGCCTCAGTCGCTCTCGCGGCCGTCGTCAGCGCCTGCGGTACCCAAGAGATCACGGTTGCTTCGGGCACTCCTAATCACCGCGGAGCAGTCCTCTTCCAGGAGCGTTGCGCAGGCTGCCACAGCCTCGCTGTTGCCGGCTCAAACGGCTCAGCATCCAATGTTCGTAAGGCACTTCGCACCAACGGACCAAACTTCAACGTCCGCAAGGAGTCATACCAGCGCGTCATCTACGCAATCCAGAACGGTGGCTTCTCCGGCGCGATCATGCCCCAGAACATCGTTACCGGTGCTGACGCTGAACTCGTCGCCAAGTTCCTTTCCAAGTACGCCGGCGCTGATGTTCACACGCCTCCGTCACCAGCCCAGCTGGGTGGCGGTGGAGGCATGGGAGCTGCTGCAGCACCTGCCGCAGCCGCGCCAACTAAGGACCTCGCAGCTCAAGGCCAAGCGCTCTTCAGCGCCCAAGGTTGCGCTGGTTGCCACAGCCTTCAGGCCGGTGTGAAGATTGTCGGACCAAGCCTTGCCGGTGTTGGTGGGGACCCAGCAGCTCAGATCACCAAGTCGATCGTTAACCCGAACGCTGAGATCGAGCCTGGCTACGCCGCCAACATCATGCCCCAGACATTCGGCAAGCTGCTCACGCCTGAGCAGATCCAGGCGCTTGTCGCCTACCTGCAGAAGGTCGCCCGCTAAGCAGCGGGTGGCTTCGTTTAAGGCACCATCCGGGTCGACATGCTCGACCTAAAGACACTCCGCTCTGATGCTGACTCAGTTCGCGCTGCGCTTGTGCGCCGCGAAGATGGCTCAGAGGATCGCCTTGATCAGGTCCTAGCGCTTGACGCCAAGTGGCGTGAGGCAACTGCAGCTGCAGAGGAAGCACGCGCTGAAGGTAATGCTGCGAGCAAGGGGCGCCAGGGTGCCCCAACCGAGGAGGAGCGCGCCCAACTTGCTGAGATCGCAGCCAAGGGCCGCGAGGCATCTGACGCCGAGGCACGCGCCAAGGCTGAGCTTGACACGCTGCTAGCGACGATCCCTAACCCTCCGTCGCCCAGCGCAGCGGATGAGGACACTGTCCTGCGTGAGGTTGGTGACCACGGCCGTGAGGGTCGCGACCACCTCGACCTTGCCGGCCCGATGATTGACATGGAGGCTGGCGCCCGCCTGTCCGGTGCCCGCTTCGCGTATCTGCGTGGCGGACTGGTGATGGTTGAGATGGCTCTAGTTTCATGGGCACTCGATCTTCTGCAAGGCGAAGGCTTTGAGCCAGTCATTCCGCCAGTGCTTGTCCGCGAAGAGGCGCTGTTTGGAACTGGCTTCCTCCCAGACACTGAGCAGCAGATCTACAAGCTCGCTGATGATGAGCTCTACCTCACCGGCACAAGCGAGGTAGCTCTAGCTGGCCTTAACGCTGGCGCGATCATCGAGCAGGGTGACCTTCCGCTCCGTTACGCAGGCTTCTCACCTTGCTTCCGCCGTGAGGCAGGGTCGGCAGGCAAGGACACACGCGGAGTCTTCCGAGTCCACCAGTTCGACAAGGTCGAGATGTACAGCCTTGTCCCGCCGGACAAGTCAGAGGAGGAGCACGAGCGCATCCTCTCCCTTGAGGAGCGGATCCTTAGCGACCTTGGAATCCCTTACCGAGTAGTCAACATCGGCGTTGCCGAGCTTGGCGCTTCAGCTGCCAAGAAGTACGACTGTGAAGCATGGCTGCCGGGACAAGGACGCTGGCGTGAGCTGACGTCGTGCTCAAACACGACTGACTTCCAAGCTCGCCGGCTTGGCATCCGCATGCGTCCTGAGGGTGGCGGCAAGACTGAGGTCCTTCACACCCTGAACGGAACCGCAGTGGCAGTCGGCAGGACGCTTATCGCGATTCTTGAGAACGGCCAGCAGGACGACGGAACTGTCGTCATTCCTGACGTGCTTGTTAAGCGCGGCGCGCCAGCCACTCTCAACGCTGAGGCCTAGCCCCGGGGGCTTGGGGGCGTAGGCTCCCAGCATGGAAGCAGCTACACCGAAGGCACGGCCTAGTGGAGTCCCGGCCCGCGCGGGGATTGTCCTCGCCGCTCTAATCCTTGTCGAGACGGTTGCAAACCTCAACCTCTCAGTAGCCAATGTGGCGCTGCCAGACATTGGTAAGGCGTTTGATGCCTCCCAGACTCAGCTAAACCTCGTCGCAGTCTCCTACTCGCTCGGGCTAGCAGCCTCCGTTCTGTATCTGGGTGCCGTTGGTGACCGTTATGGCCGCAAGATGATGCTGGTTGGCGGAGTCATCCTTTCAATTCCTGCTTGCATCATCGCTGCGCTTGCGCCGAATATTGAGGTGCTGATGGCAGGGCGCGTATTAGGCGGGCTCGCGGCAGGCATGGCCTACCCAACGACTCTCGCTCTGATCACAGCCCTTTGGTCTGGCCCACCGCGCACTAAGGCAATCGCCTTGTGGTCGGGCATTGGCGGTTCAATGAACGCTCTTGGCCCCCTGGTTGGTGGCGCCCTACTTCTCCACTACTCGTGGAAGTGGGTGTTTCTAATCACGATTCCACTTGCACTCGCCGCGCTCGCGCTTTCAGTCAAGACTGTGCCAGCGCATGTCAACGAGAATACAGACCCTGTAGACCACGCTGGCGGTCTTATCTCAGCTGTCTTTGTTGCCTCGATGGTCTTAGGCATCAACTTCGTCGCGGTCCCTGGTGGCCTCGATACTGCTCTTGTGCTGGGAGGGATCGCAGTTGTCTCAGGCTTCCTCTTCTTCTGGCGACAGCGCCGTGCGCCGGAGCCACTGTTCGACCTCCGCTACGCAGTGCGCCCAACATTCTGGGTGGCTGCAATGGGCGGCATGATCGTTTTTGGATCGCTGATGGGCGCGATGTTCGTTGGCCAGCAGTTCATGCAGAACGTCCTCGACTACTCAACGCTGGAGGCGGGCGCGGCAATCATCCCTGCTGCGATCGTGATGGTAGTGATCGCTCCGCGGTCGGCCCAGTTGGTTGAGGCCAAGGGGTCGCGCTTTGCCCTACTGCTCGGCTACGTTCTCTGCCTGCTTGCGTTCCTGATGATGTTCGTCCTCTGGACTGACCACATCCCTTACTGGAAGGTTTGCATTCCGTACATGCTGATCGGAGCTGGTGTTGGCTTTGCCGGTACTCCCGCTTCACACTCCCTGACAGGGTCGCTGCCGGTCAAGAGGGTCGGCATGGCTTCGGGCACGGCTGACCTCCAGCGAGATCTCGGCGGTGCGATTATGCAGTCAATTCTTGGCGCGCTCCTAACAGCTGGCTACGCGAGTGCGTTCGCCAAACAGATTGCGGCTTCGCCGCAGGCCACGAGCGTCAGTGACTCAGTCGTAACCCAGCTGGAGAAATCATTCAGTGGCGCAGCGAGTGTGGCTGAGCGCTACCCGCAGTACTCCGCTCAGATCATCAACGCTGCAAAGGTTTCCTTTGCAGATGGACAGCGGTGGTCATACGGAGTGGGAATGATCGCGATTGGAATTGGCGCGACCTTGATCTGGCGCTTCTTCCCAGGTCAGGAGAACGAGCGGAAGCTAATCGCTGAGTACAACGCTGAGGACGGCACCACCAGCCCAGCTTGAGTACTCGCTGGCTTCTGCCAGTGGCCCCAGTCGGAGATGCCCTTGTAGATCATGCTGACTCCCCAAACAAGGGCGATGCCAGCAACGATCTTGATTCCGTTCCGGTTGAGCCACTTGGCCAGAGCCTCAACCTTGCGGTCAGTTACTTCTGGGTCGACTAGGAACCCGATCATTGGCACCTCAACGAGGATCAGCATGATCAGGTTGAACATCACGATCAGCAGAAGCTCTTGGGGAAGGGCTAGATGCTTGGTCGCAATATCGCCCAATGCGATTAGGTAGAACGGGCCTGGCAGGTTGAGGATTGCGCCAGCTACAGCAGCGAAAATGACTCCACCTCCAAGCAACTTGTTCTCAAGCCTCTCGCTTCGGCTAGGCCCTTCCTTCTTGGCCTTGACATGGCCCTTGGCTTCCTTGTGCTCCTTGCGTCGCTCACGCCAGCCGTCAATGATTGACCGGCCCTTCTTCGAACCAAGCAGCCAGGCGACGGCGATGATTCCTACGCCGGCAGAGACGCTGTAGGGCGGGGCAAGGTTGGGGCCCTTGGCGCCGAGCGACGAAGCTCGCTCACCGAAGGCTTGGAGAATGATGATCCCCGCTGTGATGCTCGTCGTGAAGCCGCCGAGCCAGAATGCGATCAGCAGCGATGCTGGCTTCTCGCGGGACAGCAGCACTGCCACACCAGCAAGCAGCATTGGGAACACTGCTGAGCCGGCGGCGAGAAGAAGAATCTCAACGATCATCGCTCCACATCATGACTGTCGCAGAGGGGGAGTGCACCGTGAGACCCTGGTTTGGCGGCGGGTTCACTGTTTCCGGGCCCGGATTGCTGCTGTAGAGTGAGGACATGGTGTCCTGGGGAGGATCAACCGCCGTTTGCACAGCGGCGTGGAAGCGTGCCGGCGGGGCCGTCGCGACCTGTCTGGCATTCCTGATGCTGACCGGAACGGCAGCAGCTGCATCCTCATCTGAGACATTGCCGAGCGGCTTCATGTGGGGGATCGGAGGAGCGCCCGGCTTCCAGACCGAGATGGGCGGCGGCCCGCAGTACTCGGACAGAAATTCCGACTGGTGGGTGTGGACCCACGACCCGGCCAACATCGCGTCGCACCGTGTCAGCGGGGATCTGCCGGAGAACGGCCCGGGGGGCTGGAAGAACGGTTACAAGACGGACATCGCGAACGCCAAGGCGATCGGCATCAATACCTGGCGGATGGGGATCGAATGGAGTCGGATCTTCCCAAAGTCGACTGCGTCAGTGCGGGTCGGAAGCACCGTTTCCACTGCCAACCTGAAGGCTTTGGACAAGCTGGCTAGTCAATCCGCCGTTGCCAAGTACCGCGCCCTCCTAACTTCGGTGCGAGCCGCCGGCATCAATCCGTTCGTCGTCATTAACACCTACACGCTCCCGATCTGGATCCATGATCCGATC
>CALJKH010000078.1 GCA_937973575.1 uncultured Solirubrobacterales bacterium
CGCGTCGAGCCCAAGAACCGACTTGTGCTTACCGGGACGCTGCTTAGCTCGCTGCAGCTCAGCAGAGGCGCTCCTCAGCAGAATGTCATTGACGAGGGTGCTCTTGCCCGATCCGCTCACTCCCGTGACACAGGTGAACACCCCAAGCGGGAACTTCACTGTGACGTCCTTCAGGTTGTGCTCGACGGCGCCCTTGACCGTGACATAACCGGATGGCTTGCGACGCTTAGCCGGGTACGGAATGCTCTTCGCGCCAGACAGGTACTGGCCGGTGAGCGAGTCCTTGACCTTCATCACCTGCGCAGCCGTGCCGGCGGCAACAACCTTTCCGCCGTGCTCTCCAGCCCCGGGACCAATATCGATGACATGGTCGGCAGCCTTCATCGTCCCCTCGTCATGCTCAACGACGAGAACTGTGTTTCCGATGTCTCGGAGTCGCTCGAGGGTGCCAATCAGCCTCTCATTGTCACGCTGATGGAGCCCAATGGACGGTTCATCAAGTACATAGAGCACGCCGACAAGGGCTGATCCAATCTGCGTAGCCAAGCGAATCCGCTGGGCCTCGCCTCCTGAGAGCGTTCCGGCACCACGACCAAGGGACAGGTAGCCGACTCCCACATCGTCAAGGAACCTAAGGCGCTCCTCTATCTCACGAAGAATGAGTCGGGCAACGCGTTGATCATGCTCAGAGAGCTCAACCTCCCTCACCCACGCGAGTGCGGCAGATGCAGAAAGCGCGGTGAACCGGTCCAGACTCCAATCCGCGACAGTGACTGCCCTGGACTCGGCCCGCAGCCTTGCGCCGCCGCACTCAGGGCAATCAACAAGGCTCATGTACTCCTCAATCTTGTCCTTCACGAACTCCGAGTCAGACTCAGAATGCCTCCGCTTGAGCTGAGGGATAAGACCCTCAAACCGTGTCGAGTAGCGGCGCCTTCGCCCGTAGCGGTTCTTGTAGGCGACATCCATCCGCTCGCCCTCGGTGCCGTAGAGGAATACATCGCGCTGTTCCGGGTCCAGCTTCTTCCAGGGGACGTCAAGCGGCACCTCGTACTTCTCAGAGAGCGAAGCAATCAGCTGCTGGTAGTAGTCAGCTGCGCTTGCAGCCCATGGGGCTAATGCACCTTCGGCTATCGACAGAGACGGGTTAGGGACAACCAGGTCTGGATCAACCTCCAGTTGAGCACCGAGCCCGGTGCAGCGTCCGCAGGCACCATGGGGACTATTGAAGGAAAAGACACGCGGCTCCAACTCAGGAAGGCCTGGGCCGTGTTCGATGCAAGCAAAGCGCTCGCTGTAGAGAGTGACCTGACCGGTTTCAGCAAGCTCGATCTCTACTAGTCCATCGGCGAGTAACGCCGCCGTTTCAAGCGAATCAGCAAGCCTGCGGCGAATGTCCTCGCGCATCGTGAGCCGGTCGACAACAACGCTGATGTCGTGCTTCAGCTTCTTGTCGAGAGCGATTTCTTCATCTAGGCGAAGGACGGCTCCGTCAATCTTGACTCGAGCAAAGCCCTCACCACGTAGCTCATCAAGGATGTTCTGATGCTCGCCCTTCCGGCCGCGGACGACAGGTGCCATGACCATGAACTTCGTTTCAAGCGGAAGCTCAAGAACCTGGTCAACAATCTGCTCGACAGATTGCCCCGTGATCGGCTTCCCGCAGACATGGCAGTGAGGCTTACCTACCCGCGCCCAGAGCAGCCGCAGATAGTCGTAGATCTCTGTAACCGTGCCGACTGTCGACCGAGGATTTCTTGAAGTGGTCTTCTGGTCAATCGAGATGGCCGGAGATAAACCCTCAATTGAGTCCACATCCGGCTTGTCCATCTGGCCGAGGAACTGACGGGCGTAAGCCGACAGGCTCTCCACATACCGCCGCTGACCCTCTGCGTAGATGGTGTCGAAAGCAAGCGAGCTCTTGCCTGATCCAGAGAGGCCCGTGATTACGACAAGTGCGTCCCGAGGGAGATCGACATCAATCGCTCTTAGGTTGTGCTCGCGGGCGCCGCGAATAACGATCTTGTCTTGATGAGCCACGTGACTGACCCTAGCGGCGGCGGGGGTCTACGCCGCGTCCGGCCTCCGCCACTGGTTTAGCTCCTAGGCGAAGAAGCGAGCGACAAGAGACTCCCCGTCAACGCCGGGGTAACTCTTGTTGAGTTCAGCTAGAACTTCAGAGCGGTCGCGGCCACTTGACGCGCCCTCGAGCGCAATGAGCCGGGCCGCGGCTTCGTCGTCAGATGTAGCCGGGGCGAGGGGTTCAGCCTCAACTGGAGTAACGGCCGGTGATGCAAAATCATCGGCTGCTCGCTCGAGCAGAATTGCCTGCTTGGTCAGATCTGCCGCGGTCTGCCGAAGTGCGGCAGCTGCGTCACGGATTTGCTGTTCTGAACTCATGGTGCCGAGCTTAGCGCCCTAGTGCTTGAGCCACATCTAGGCGCCGGCGCAACGAGCGGATCTCATCGCGCAACTTGGTTGCCTGCTCGAAGCGCAGCTCTTCGGCAGCTAGAAGCATGTCCTCCTCCATTTCCGCGATCGCATGCTCGATCTCCACAGCTGACATGCCTTCCGCCTCGATCTGCCGGCGGCGATTGACGGGTACCTTCGACTCTCCTTGAAGGAACTCGCCGATGTCGCTAACCCCCTTCGAAATTGATGAAGGAACCACACCGTGCTCCTCGTTCCACGCGACCTGAATAGCCCGGCGACGGTCAGTCTCTGAAAGAGCAGACTTCATTGCAGCTGTCTCACGATCGGCGTACATCACAACTCGCCCATCAACGTTTCGGGCTGCACGACCAATTGTCTGAATCAAGGCAGTCTCGCCCCGAAGGAACCCTTCCTTGTCAGCGTCGAGAATCGCAACGAGCGACACCTCGGGCAGGTCGAGTCCCTCTCGAAGAAGGTTGACCCCGATCAGAACATCGAACTCCCCTAGCCGAAGTTCTCTAAGGATCTGGATCCGCTCAAGGGTTTCGACGTCGCTGTGGAGGTAGCGAACCTTGAGGCCAGCCTCGAGCAGGTAGTCCGTGAGGTCCTCAGCCATCTTCTTCGTCAGTGTTGTTACAAGGCCGCGCTGGTCAGCCTCAACAACTGTCCGAAGCTCTGCGATCAGATCGTCGACCTGGTTTCGGGTTGGCCTCACGCTGATGGGCGGATCAACGATCCCAGTCGGGCGCACAATCTGCTCAATCACCCTGCTGGAATGCTCCAATTCAAACTTCCCTGGCGTCGCCGACACGAACACCAGTTGGCCAGTGTGAGCAAGGAACTCATCGAACTTCTGAGGGCGGTTGTCAAGCGCACTGGGAAGGCGGAATCCGTAGTCGATCAGGGTGTTCTTACGAGACCTGTCCCCCTCGTACATGCCGCCGATCTGAGGCACCGTCTGATGGCTTTCGTCAAGGAAACAGATTGCATCGTCGGGGAAATAATCGAGGAGGCAGTAAGGCCGCTCCCCCGGCTTACGCCCGTCCAAGATTCGTGAGTAGTTCTCAATTCCGCTGCAGAAGCCCGTTTCGCGCAGCATCTCCATGTCGTATCGAGTCCTCTGGCGCAGGCGCTGCGCCTCGAGCAGTTTGTTGTCCTTCTCAAGCTCCTCGCAGCGGGCTTTGAGCTCTGCGCCGATCTCGCGCACTGCTCGCTCAATCAGGTCGGGATCAACGTTGTAGTGGGTGGCAGGCCAGATAGCCACATGCCCAAGGTCTTCCTCTGTGATCTCCCCTGTCAGAGGATCGAATGCCTGACAGCGCTCGACCTCGTCTCCAAAGAACTCCACCCTGAAGGCGGTTTCCATATAGGCGGGCATGATCTCCAAGGTGTCACCGCGGACCCTGAATGAACCTCGCTCTAGGACGATGTCGTTGCGGCGGTACTGGTTCCGGATGAGGCGCACAATTAGGTCGTCCCGGTCAACCTCCTCCCCTTTCCTCAGGGTTTGGAGGTTGGCGTCATAGCTGTCCGGTGAGCCCATGCCATAGATGCACGACACAGAGGCAACGATGATCACATCTCGCCTGGCGAAGAGCGCAGCAGTGGCAGCGTGCCGCAGGCGGTCAATCTCCTGATTAATTGCCGAGTCCTTCTCGATGTAGAGGTCTCGACTCGGGACATACGCTTCTGGTTGGTAGTAGTCGTAATAAGAGACGAAGTACTCGACTGCGTTGTCAGGGAAAAACGTTCTGAACTCGTTGCAGAGCTGAGCCGCAAGAGTCTTGTTGTGAGCGATCACGAGCGCCGGCCGCTGCACCTCGGCGATCGTCGCGGCCATAGTCATCGTTTTGCCGGTGCCAGTGGCTCCAAGCAGCGTCTGGTAGCGCTCGCCTGCCCTCAGCCCGTCAGAAAGCTCGCCGATAGCTGCGGGCTGATCGGCCGCTGGACTGAAATCACTGTCTAGACGGAAGGCCGGCAACCCGACTCACAATACCGCCGCGCCTGCAGACCCACCGGCTACTTCAGTTATCAACCTGAAGCCCGAACTCGTCGGCGGAGCTCCTTGGTTACTTGAGGAGGCCCTCAAGCGTGAGCGTCTGGCGAAGACCATCCTCAAGGCTGCGTGATTCGTAACCAAGTTCGGACTTTGCCTTCTCGCTTGAAGCCCAATATGTAACTCCGTCAGCGCTTGTCACAACTTCACGCAGGTTTGGACCGGCGCCGAAGATCGGGCCAACTACTTTGCCAATCGGGTGCAATGCCTTGAACAGGCCAGCCGGGATGACAACACGCGGCACCTTACGGCCAAGAATCCGAGCCTCTGTGGCAACCACACCACGAACGGTCTGGATCTCACCGCCCATCACATAGGACTGGCCGCTGCGCCCCTTGTCGAGAGCGAGCACGATGCCAGCTGCGATGTCGTCGCGGTGCACAACAGTCAATCCAAGGTCGGGGAACATCAGAGCTGGAAGTTGCTTCTTCGCGTACTTGAGAATGACCTCACCAAGAGCACTGGTATCGCCCGGACCGTAGACACCACCAGGCTGCACGATCACAAGCTGCAGACCCTTTGCCGCAAGCTCTAGGGCAGCGCGGTGCGCAAGAGCCTTTGTCTCCTCGTAATACGACGTGTATTCGCCACCCGGTGGCTCGTAGGACTCGTCCACAACCTTGCCATTTGTGTTTCCAAAGACAGCACAGGTCGAGACATACACAGCCTTAGACACCCCGGCTTCAAGGGCAGCTTCGAGGACATTGACAGTCCCTTCGACGTTGGCGGCGTACATGGGAGCACGCTCGTCCTCGCTGATTCCAACCTCATAGATCGCTGCACAGTGAATGACCGCGTCGCACCCACTCAAGCCTGTAAGAACCGCGTCGCGGTCGGTAAGCGAGCCAGCTGCGATCTCGCAGCCGATGCGCTCGAGTTCCACTGCCTTAGAAGGAGTGCGCACGAGGGCTACAACCTCATCGCCACGCTCACGAAGAATCTCCGCGATCTTCCCGCCAATAAAACCGGTGCCACCTGTAAGAAAAATTTTCATCCTGTGAGTCTAATTAAGCCGGTTCACGAGTAACTGGGGAATCACCGCAGTCCGAGCTCCCGGGCGTACTTAGCTCTGTACTCACGCTTTGCGTCAAGGACTCTCTGCGTGTAGGCCTTTGTTTCAGGGAATGGAATGTCACTGACTCCGAAGGCATTTCCGTTCTCGTGCGCCTTCCTAACCCAGTTATCGACATTCCCCAGCCCAGCGTTGTAGGCGGCGATCGCAAGTGCCTCG
The DNA here is from genome assembly GCA_937973575.1 of uncultured Solirubrobacterales bacterium. Classification (GTDB taxonomy): domain Bacteria; phylum Actinomycetota; class Thermoleophilia; order Solirubrobacterales; family Solirubrobacteraceae; genus WLNJ01. Next base: position 5,721 of record CALJKH010000078.1, read on the forward strand.
TTCCCCTGATAGTGGTCCAGGAGCCATCGCAGATACCACGAGCCGTAACGGATGTTGACGCTTGGATCAGCCAGATCCTTTGGGACGAATGCGGTTCCCCCGCTCTTCTTAGCAATAAACAGCGCAGTGCTCGGGAGAAGCTGCATCAGCCCCTGGGCGCCTGCGCTGGACTCACGCGGCTGAAACTTGGTCTCCGCGTAGATCACGGCAGCGATCAGCGTGGGATCTAGGTTCTTCGCTGCTGCCTGCTCCCGGATCACCGAGGCATGGTTAAGGGGAAGCGTTAGCTCGCGGTAGGTGCCCTCCAGCTTTGGAAGCTGGCTGAGCCCGAGGACAGCCACAATGGCAAGTCCGAGAAGAACCAGGGTGCGCCGGGTCACCCGACCATTTCAGCAAGAAGGCCGGAGAGTGCCAGCTCTAGGTCCTTTTCAGTCCCGTCGTTGAGGACCACAAAGTCCGCCTTTTCGGCTTTCTCAGCTTGGCTCAACTGCCGTGCAGCCCGCTCGTCAACTGCAGCGTGACCCCGCTCAAGAGCGCGGGCAGACCGCACATCTTCGTCAGCCAGTACGCAGATTGTCTTGTCGAAGGCCTGGTCCATCCCGCTCTCAAAAAGGAGAGGTACCT
>CALJKH010000079.1 GCA_937973575.1 uncultured Solirubrobacterales bacterium
GGATGTCGTTGAAGTTGTTACCTCGCTGCTCAAGACCGAGACCAGCTCTGTTCATCAGGTAAGTAGACATCGCGTTCGGATGAAGCTCGTTAACGACTACCGGCGTGAAGCCAGCACGTTCAAGACCCAGAGAGAGCCCGCCGCAGCCGGCGAATAGGTCAATTAAGGGATTGGGAGTCGAGGTCATTTACGTGGTCCGATCTAGATACTGACGGCGACGCCCGATGCCTAGCATCGCCTGCCGGTTGGCTGTGAGTCAATGATCGCGCCGAACCTCATGGAGAAGTGCTCCGCTTTGTAACAACTTTGCGCAGGTACTCCCACAAGTTCGTGGTTGACGCGGCCTAAACCGCGCCGAACGCGGGGCACATTGCCTGGTAGTCGCACCAGTTGCAGAGGCCGCTTGTGCGGGTTTCGAACTCTGTCGTGGTCTCGATCGTTTCGACCTCGTCGGCAAGTAGCTCGCGCAGGTCTTCAAGGTCTTCGTCGGGCTCCCAGGTTCGGTAGCAACCAGCTTCAAGGAAGATGAAGCGCACCCTGCGCACTGGCTTCTTGAAGGTGTGCTCAGCAGCTACTGCGTAGACCTGGGCGCCGATGTCGTGGCTGAGGCCATCCGGCTCGATCCGGCACTTGCCGGTCTTGTAGTCAATGACTTCAATGCCGTCTTCGCACTCGTCAACGCGGTCGATCTTGCCGAACAGCTCGCTGCCGCCGGGCAGTGGCAGCTCGGCCCACTCTTCAACATGAAGTGGGGTGGCTTCCCAATCTGGGGTCTCGGCGAATGCCTCGATAATCCCAAGGCCCTTCTCGCCCCATTCCTTTTCCTCATCGCGGCTGGTGAAGGCATCAGCGCGGCCTTCCTGCTGTGGCCAAATCTCACGCAGCAAGTCTTGGGATGCGCTCACGCTTCGATTAGCGACAGGAAGCTTCAGCGTGCGTTCAAGAACTGTGTGGATTGCGTTGCCGAGGATCAGCGGCGGGCCGATCTTCTTGTCGATCGGTGGCTTGATCCTGTATTGGAACTGCCACTTCTTCGGGCACTGGTCAAAAGTCTTGATCGCAGTTGGGCTGTGGCGCTTTTCGCGCGGAGTGTTAAAGCCCATCAGGGGCCGTCCTGCGCGAGGCGCTGGAGCAGGTCTTCACGAAGCTCTGCGGCATCGGTTTCACCATCAACTCGGGTTGGCAGCTTCTCAAGTTCGATGGCTGCATCGTACGCCTTGATGGCCTCGCCGTTCTCACCAATCGCCTCAGCGGCCTTGCCGTACCAGCACTGGTTCCACGGATCCGCAGGTGCGATCTGCGCGTAATAACGCAGGTGGCGGTACGCGTCATGGAAGCTGCCCATCTCGTACAGCGTTGTCCCAACCCCGAAGTGGGCCATCGCGTCACCAGATGCGAGGCACATAAGCCAGGCCTCTAGTGCCTTCTCAGGCTCATCGTCAACGCCGGCAGCGGCAGCAGCGTTGAAGAAGTAACGGTTGGGTGTGGACTCCTCGGGGAAGAGTGCGTCCGTGGCGATGGCAATCTCCGCCACTGTTGCGCGCTCAAGGCCTAACTGGGGCACATGGAAGACGGGCCCTTCCCAAGCTGGGTCGTCAGGGGTGAGCTCGTCAACGAACCAGTTGAAGTCAAGGATCTTGAAGCCGATTGGCTTCGCGTCCGCTTCATCAACGCTCTTGTCGTGGAGGACGCCCACGCGCTCGTCCCATCCTTCAAGCGCGCCCCAAGTGTCAGGGTCTTGGCCATCGTCAACTCGACCAAACTCGAGGCAGACAAGCCAGTCGTACTCGCGCATCAGGTTGATGCTCAGGCGCAGCGGCTCATCTGTCTTGGCGCCGGGGGAATGGAGGTTGTCGATCGCTGGAAGCCCGCTCACTGGCTCACCTGCAATGTGTAGAGGTCTTCCCAAACCGCGCTGTAGACATGGGCGCGATCTTTGCCTTGGCGGGCTGCGACTGCGTTCTTGAAGTTGTCGTAGTCAACCTCGGCTGTGAGCTGACGGATTGCGTTGCCCCAAGCTTCCTTGGTGACAACTGCACGCCAGCGGTAGTCGGCTGTTGAGTCCTCAAAGACTTCAAGGTTGGGGATTAGGTCAGCGAGGTTGTCAAGGTCCTCACGGACCCTGCCGCGCACCAAGACGCTGTCTGGTTTGTCGCGATGGGCGACTGTTGAGTAGAAGCCGCGAGTGGTAATCGTCCACATGGCTGTCTCCTTCCATTCGGGGACAGCAACCCAGACTTCGCCAAGCCAGCGGATCTGACAGCCGACCCGCAGGCCCAAGCCCGCTAGCGTGATGGGGGTGATTCCGACTCTTGCCGCTCTCGCATTAGCCCTGCCTGGGGTGGGGTCAGCCCTGCCAGTTCACTCCGCTGCCGTGACGAAGCCGCGGATCGTCAACAGTTGGATTCCGTTTGGGCCAATCCGCAAGCGGCAGATGACTGCCTACGCAGTCCGCCATTACGGCAAGCACACCAACCTGCTCACACCGCGCGTTCTGGTTGAACACTGGACTCAATCCACCGACTACGCATCCGCCTACAACACCTTCGCGCCTGACAAGCCAGATGTGGAGCTTGGCGAGCTGCCCGGGACCTGCGCGCACTTCATCGTTGACACCAACGGCACGATCCACCAGCTCGTGCCACTGCGTTACATGTGCCGCCACACAGTTGGTTTGAACGACCGTGCGATCGGGGTGGAGAACGTGGGTATATCCGACTCCCAAATCATGGGCAACCGCAGGCAGCTCACCGCCACAATCAAGCTGGCTCGTTGGATCCGCTGCACCTACAACATTGAAATCCGCGACATCATCGGCCACAACGAAAGCCTCAGCTCTCGCTTTCATCATGAGCGGGTGCGATCCCTACGCACCCAAACCCATGACGACATGCGCCGCAGCACGATGAACCGGTTCCGCAGGATCGTCGCCCGCCAGTCCTGCTGAGGCCTCGCTCTCCATCGAGCCGACTTGTAACATGGCGTCACAACCTTGACCCCCGAGGAGGGCATGCAGCCAATGGACATCTATCGCACACCTGACGAGCGTTTTGAGAACCTGCCCGACTACCCATGGGCTCCTAAGTACACAGAGGTAAACGGCCTCCGCCTCAACCGCATTGACGAAGGCGAAGGGCCGCTTGTCGTCTGCTTCCACGGTGAGCCGTCATGGTCATTCCTCTACCGCAAGATGGCCTCGCGCCTCATTGCCGACGGCCACCGCGTCGTCTGCCCGGACCTTGTCGGCTTCGGCCGCTCCGACAAGCCAACGGACATGGATTTCTACACCTACGACAGCCACTACGAAAGCCTCTCCGCGCACCTCGATGCCCTTGAAGGCATTGAGGACGCAACCGTCGTCGTCCAGGACTGGGGCGGGCTGCTTGGCCTCAAGTGGGTTGCCGACCATGTGGACCAAGTCGGTCGCCTGCTGATCATGAACACGGGCCTTGGCCTCGCAGGGGAGAACAAGGCCTTCGCTGCCTGGCGCAACTTTGTTGAGCAGAACCCGGACCTGCCGATCGGGTTCATCCTCCAAGGTGCAACTAAGACCGAGCTGTCGGACGAGGTCGTTGCTGGCTACGAGTCACCTTGGCCAACTGCAGAGTCCAAGGCTGGCCCTGCCAAGTTCCCGCTGCTCGTTCCACGCTTCGCCGAGGACGCCGCAGCCAAGCCACTCGCAGAGGCAGCAGCAGCACTTGAGAAGTTCGACAAGCCATGCGTTGTTGCCTTCAGTGACAGCGACCCAATGTTCCCCTTCCCGACTGCTGCGGAGTGGTTCACCAAGCGCATTCCAACGGCAGGCGAGCCGGTGATGATTGAGAACGGCGCCCACTTCCTCCAGGAGGACAACCCCAACGCCATTGTTGACGCGATGTACGCAGCGTGGGGCAGCCCAATCGGTAGCGCCTGAGGGGAAAGCGCCTACCTACGGTCCTTTCGTCCGAAAGGCGTAACCTTCTGGGGGTGAAGCGCTTCACCACAATCTTCGCGCTGGCAGTGGCTCTTAGCGCTGCAACTTCTGGCACCGCATCCGCTGCGACTGCAAGCGCGTCCTGGCTTACTAAGCCGTCCTTGGGAAGCTTCGTCAACGGGACGATTCCTGTTGGTTC
>CALJKH010000080.1 GCA_937973575.1 uncultured Solirubrobacterales bacterium
TCGACTGTGACCTTGATCCGAGTTGCCTTGGTCGACCGACGAATGCTCCAGTCAAATGGGAGTGAGGTGGCCTCAGGCATGGGGGCCATCATGACGATCGCGTCGGGCGGGTGGAATTGAAACTGCAGCCAACTGCGCTAACAGCGATAATTGGCGCATGAGCGAGACTCGGATCAACCTTCCTCGCGGAGTAAGGCCGCCTATCGGCGTCTATGTGAATGCTGTTGAGCTTGTCGAAGGTGATGACTTTGAGGTCATCGGCAGCGAGATCGTCGTCAAGCGCGAGCTTGTCCGCGCTGAGAAGCTCGGCTTCTGGGCCTGGTTCCTTGGAGCCTGGGGCATCGGCACCTATCGCAAGAACGATGAGGTTGACATCCGCTACAAGCGCGACGGAGTCACCAAGGTTGCCCACGACGTGCCCTACGAGGGCGCGTCAACGAGCGGTAAGGACTAGCTCTTCTCCCAAGGGCGGTGCAGTCGCAGCGCCGAGAGGATCGCCTTAGTCGCTGGTGAGCGGTTGAGCGTGTAGAACTGGATTCCCGGGGCGCCGCCAGCCAGAAGCTCGGCGCACTGGAGGGTCGCGTAGGCAACACCGAACTCAAGGACTGCCTCTGGGTCGTCCTCGCGGGCAGTCAGCTCAGTCATCAGGCCCTCAGGGAGTGCAGCGCCACAGAGCGAGGTGATCCGGGCAGTCTGGGCGACGTTTGTGATCGGCAGGACGCCAGGGATGATCGGCACTGTGATGCCAGCAGCGCGGGCACGGTCAACGAAGTCAAAGTAGACAGCGTTGTCAAAGAACATCTGGGTCACGAGTGCGCCAGTGCCAGCGTTGACCTTCTCTGCGAGGTGGGCGAGGTCGTCCTCCGGACTTGTGGCGGCAAGGTGAGTTTCGGGGAAGCAGGCTGCTGCGATCGAGAAGTGCGGGTACTCCTCAGCGATCAGCTTGACGAGCTCGCTGGCGTAGGAGAGGCCGCCGTCAGTTGCAACCCACTCCTCGCCGTTCGGCGGATCGCCGCGCAGGGCAAGGACGTTCTCAGCCCCAAGTTCGGTGAGCTGGTCGAGAGTCTCACGCAGCTCGTCAACTGTGGCGCCAACGCAGGTGAAGTGGGCCATCGCCTCAAGGCCGTAGTCCTTCTTGATCGTGTTAACAACGTCAAGCGTTTTGTCGCGCGTGGAGCCGCCAGCACCATAAGTAACCGATACGAAGGCAGGGTCCAGCTCGCGCAGCTCTGCGACTGCTTCGAGCAGGTTCTTCTCACCCTCTTCAGTCTTTGGGGGGAAGAATTCGAACGAGAAGAGCGGCTCTGTCCGCTCCTCAAGAAGCTTGTCAATTCTCATGGAAAGTGAGTCTAAGCGGAGCGCGATTAAGCGTCTACTGCGGCAGCAACCGCCCAGCGCTCAACCGGGTCAGCGCCATCGTTGACGACATCGCCAACGATTGAAAGATGAGTCAGATAAGCCAATGTTTCAGGCAAGAACCAGCCAAGACGCGGCTCCTCAGGCATACCTTCGTAAAGCTCACAGGTGACTTCCCAAGCAGTCTTCGGACCCTTGCCAATTGCAGAGCGAATGGCTGCCAAGCGGCCTTGGACCGCTGCGCGGTTGGCAGTGGCCAGCTCCGGAATTGCGCTTACCGGCTTGCCATGGCCCGAGAGGCAAAGCCGTGCGCCAAGGCCAGAGACCTTTTCAAGCGATGCGAGGAACTCACCCGCAGGGTCTGGCGTGTAGCCAATGTCGTAGTAGAGGCTGACTCGGCCGAGAATGTGGTCACCGCTGAAGAGCAGGCGCCCTTCAGGCTGGTGGAGGCAAACATGGGAAGGGGCATGCCCTGGTGTTTCGATCACATGGAGGTCGCCAAGGTCAGATGGGATGGTGACCCCGTCGACGAGGTCATGATCTGGCTCAACAACTCGGTCAAAGCCGGTTGTCATCTCCCTGCGCACCTCACGGATCCGAGCGACTGTCTCCTCGGGTACTCCGCAGCGGAGGGCTCTGGCAAACCTGTACTCGGTGGTTCCCTCCGGGTCGCCGACATAACCACGCATGTGGTCAAGCGCTGGGTTGAGCCAAATCTCAGCCCCTGTGCGTTCCTTGATCGTCATTGCCTGGCCAGCATGGTCGGCATGAGCGTGCGTGCAGACGATTCTGTGGACGCTGTCCAATGAGAGGTCGCACTGCTCAAGGGCCTTCTCAAGGTTGTCAATGGTGCCCTCGCCGTAGATGCCTGTGTCGATCAGCATGATCCCGTCGCCATCAGCAACTGCGTAGGCGTTGCCGTGCGGTACGAGAGGCCATGGCAATGGCAGCTTCAGCCGCCAAAGACCGGGGATGACCTTCTCGCCGCGCGGTTGATCTGGCTTGCGCTGGGAGGTGGACACTGGCTCCCAAGATAGAGGGGCTGGCCGCTGAGCGCGGCCTAACCGCCAAATTACGCCCAGCCCACCTAAACTCCGTGACACTCAACAGGGGGAGAGATTCAATGGGTAATGAGGCAATGACAGAGGCTGAGGTAGTCGCACTTGACTACTTCAAGGCTGCAGCAGCTGGCGACGCACAGGGCATGGGCTCCTACTGGGCTCCTGACGGCGTCGACCACATCTATGGCTTCGCTGACCTTGCAGGCCCAGCCGCGGTCGCCGAGTACTTCACAGCCTTGTTCAACGCATTTCCGGACTTCAACTTTGAGGTGTTGTCAACAACTGCGGAAGGCGAGTCCTGCGCAGTTCGCTGGGCCATGCAGGGCACCTTTGCCGGGCCGGGCTCCTTCCAAGGCATCGCTCCAAATGGCTCACGCGTCGCTCTTGAAGGCGTGGATGTGCTGACAGTTAAGGGCGGCAAGATCGTGGAGAACCGCGCCTACACAGACGGCGCCGAGTTCGCCCGCCAGATCGGCGCGATGCCAGCTTCTGGCTCAAAGGCCGAGGAGCGCCTGACTGGACTCGCTAACTTCCGGACCAAGATGTCAATGAAACTTGCCGGAACTGACGCAGAGCCCGTAGCTGACGGAGTCTGGCTCGTCCGCGGTGGCTTCCCGTCGAAGACGATGAACGTCTACCTGATCGAGACTGGTAACGGCGTAGTTGTGTTTGACGCCGGGATCAAGGCGATGACCAAGTCGGTCGGAGCTGCAGCAGCGCGCCTTGGCGGGATTGACCGTGTCGTGCTTGGTCATGCCCACGCTGACCACCGTGGCGTTGCCCCGGGCCTCGGCGCGGATGTCTACTGCCACCCAGCTGACAAGGCCGATGCTGAGTCAGACGGCGGCGAGCACTACTTCCACATTGACAAGCTCGACCTGCCAGCCCGCTGGCTTATGCCGAAGCTGCTCGCCCACTGGGACGGCGGCCCAGTTGAGATCGCCGGCACAGTTGAGGAGGGTGACGATGTCGCTGGCTTCAAGGTCGTCCACCTGCCCGGGCACGCCCCTGGCCTGATTGGCCTCTGGCGTGAGTCAGACCGACTCGCCTTGGTTAGCGATTGCTTCTACACCCTTGACCCGCAAACAGGTCAGAAGGGCCACGCCCGCGTGCCGCACTCTGCGTTCAACCAAGACACTGAGCAGGCTCGCGAGAGCATCCTCAAGCTGGCTGCCATGGAGCCAGCTGCTGCTTGGGCAGGCCACGCTGACCCTGTCACGGGTGACGTCAAGTCAATCCTTGAGACAGCAGCTCGCCAAACCTAAGGTGGGTCGTAGATCGCGCAAGCGGGCAGAAGGCGGCGGGGAAGACCTTCCCTCAATTCCGGACGCAGTAGTCGCAATGCCAGAGGAGGGCTCTCTAACCCTCCGCTGCGTGATGAGCCTCAAGACTCGCCAGCAATACACGGCGATCGCCGACGGAAGTGCCGCCACTGCCGCGGCCAATCGCGAGGACTCGTGGCAGCGCTCAGTCGAGTTCCTGTTTGAGCGCCTCGTTACCGGCTGGACTGTTGCCGGTGTTGAGTGGGAAGGGCAGAAGGAACTACTTCAACGCTGGCGTGTCGCAAGCCAGGAGGAACGCAGCCAGGTCAGGGACGCCTTGCGTAAGCATCTGGCCGAATGGTTCCCGGAGATGGCAGCCCCCTGATCCCGCAGAGGAGCGTCGGGCGTTCACCTGCGCTTCACCAGAATTACG
>CALJKH010000081.1 GCA_937973575.1 uncultured Solirubrobacterales bacterium
CGTTTCGGTAGAGCTTCTTCGGAGGCCAGAACTAGAGGGCCTTCCGGTGATTGTGGCTGGAAGCGGGCCCAGGTCGGTCGTGACTACCGCGAGCTACGAGGCGCGTGAGTTTGGCGTTGGCTCGGCGATGCCAGCGGCGCGTGCGCTCCGTCTCTGTCCCGAAGCGGTCGTGATCCCACCTGATGGGGCTGAGTACCGGCGAATGTCAGGGTTGGTTATGGAGCTGATTCGACATCACGTCCCATCGGTGGAGGCAGCCGGTCTCGATGAGGCCTATGCCGACCTGACAGGAATGGTTGCTCCAAGCGCTGCGATGCGACGAGTTGTTCGTGACATTCAGGTCGAAACGGGCCTTCACGCATCAGTTGGGATCGGTCCAAACAAGCTTGTGGCCAAGGTTGCCTCCGACGCCGAAAAGCCTGACGGGTTTGTAGTTCTGAGCTCCACCCAAGCGTCCATGAGATTCGCCGATGAGCCCTGCAGGCTTCTTCCTGGGATAGGCCCTAAGACCGCGGAAAGGCTTGAGCGAATGGGTGTCGCAACGATCCAAGAGCTCTCTGAGGTGGGAGTTGATGCTCTCGTCGAGGAGTTTGGAGCGAGGCAGGGGCCGTGGCTAGCCCAGCGTGCACGGTTTGAGGATGACTCGCCTGTTGTTACCTCCCGGGAGGCTGTGTCCGAGTCGAGGGAGACCACATTCGATGTCGACATTGAGGACAGGGATACTTTGGACCAGAGGCTCGATGCCTTGGTGACTGAGCTTTCCGCCGCTCTCGTTAAACACGCCCACAAGGGCCGTACCGTTGGAATCAAGATCCGTTTCGCAGACTTTGAGACACATACTCGGGCAAGGACACTCGACTCTCCGGTTAACGATGCTGGCTCAATAGCTCGGGTTGCACACGAGCTCCTTGACGAGTTCGCCCCAGACAGGCCCGTGCGACTGCTTGGAGTGCGCGTGGCCGGTTTAGCTGAGAAGAGCCCGGGGGAGGAGCGGGGGCAGCTGAGCCTTCCTCTCGGATGATCGCCAAGGAGTTAGAAATTGAGGCGCCCGACGGCACCATTTTGCGCGGGTCAGTTGAAGGGGAGGGGAGACCTGTCGTTCTTCTTCACGGCTTGACGTCGGCTAGGCGTTACGTGTTGATGGGCTCCAGACTGCTTGTCAAGTCTGGCTTTCAGACGGTTTCTTACGACGCCCGAGGACATGGAGTGAGTGATCCATCGCAAACGGTCAATGCCTATGACTATTCGCATCTGGCCGACGACCTTTCGCACATTCTCGAGGGATCCGCTGCCACGCGGCCCATGGGAGTCGGAATTTCGATGGGGGCGCACACTCTCGCTGCGGCTGCTTCCGCCAATCCCAATCTGTTCTCTTCGCTGGTTCTAATAACTCCCGCGTACTTGCCCGGAATGACCTTCGGGCCTGAGAAGCGAGCACATTGGCATGCGCTCGCTGAGGGACTCCGCAACGGAGGACCAGTGGGATTCATTGCTGCCGGAGCAACGGATGGCGTGGACGAACGCTGGAGCGAGTTAGCCAAACGGGCCACTCTTCAGCGGATGGCGCTCCACAGACATCCCGGTGCCGTCGCGGATGCTCTCGACTCCGTGCCACAGAGCGTTCCATTCACTGATTGGAGCGAGCTATCAAAGCTGGATATTCCGATCGCTGTAGTGGGGTCCCAAGACAATGCGGATCCAGGCCATCCACTATCAGTGGCCACCGAGTGGAGCGAACGACTTCCTAATGCCTCGCTCTTCGTAGAGGCCGAGGACGAAAGTCCGCTCGCCTGGCGCGGCGCTGCAATATCGAAGATCGCGATTGAAACTGCCGGAGCTGTTTAGCTCTCTGCTGCCCGCCACACAGCGGCGATATGGGGGCCAGTCAGCTCCAACTCATCCGCTGCATCAAGAATCCACGAGCACGCTGTTGTAAGTGACGGGTCGTCACACAGCGCCAGCTCCAGAGTGAGTTCAATTCTCTCCAATCCGAGTGCCAGTGATCGCGATACAGCCACAACTCGGTCGCCGGGACTCAGCGCCTCAGACCGGGATGTTGATTCTTCAGGGCTGACACAGCTGTGAACACTTCCCAGTCGATCGACAATCCAAAGCGACATTTCGTCTGGCTTGCCTCGCCAGGTTGCGGCAGACGGGATGCATTCGAGCTGAAAGTTCGGACTTCCCGGACTGTTCACGCTCAATACAGCCATCGTGAACCCGTCAGGTCCAGAAGTAGCCTGAATCTCTGGACAAAGGCTCTGACCGGCTTTCCCTGAGCTCACTGAGATGCAGGTATGGGCGCAGAGACTCTCTAGGCGCCTTTTCGGGCCTTTTGCGAGCACAGACGGGAAAGTAGCCGTGGACATCGGCACAGCCCGTAAGACTGGGCTTCCGGGCTCATTCTGACAATCTATATCTAGCTCTACATAACATTGATTATCGAGCGCATGCGATAACAGACGGGCACTGTTCGGATTAGCGAGATAGCAGCGCAGAACGAACCTCCCTAGACTCACCCCCGATGGCAAAGCAAAGACAGGTACGAGTCGAGCAGCGAAGTGCGCTAGCCGCAATGCAGGCTCTTGAAAAGCGCTCGGACGCAGAGCTCGAGTCTGAGACAAAGTATCGCTCAGCCGCTTACGCGATTCTCGGAGCGCGTGCTGCAGAGCGCTACGACGCTGACGCCTCACGCCTTTGGTTCCAGAAGGCCATTGCAGCCGCGCGCCCCCAAGAGCGGATGGCACTCAAGCGGATGGCCGATGCCTCGCTCGCTCTTGCGGAACGACGCGCGGGAGACCTCAAAGAGGCTGTTCAGAAGCTTGGTAGCGAGGCACCATCCCGTGGTCAGATGTTCCTACTCCAACTGATGGGAATCGTTGCACCACCGAAGTCCGCACCGCTCTGGCGTCGGATTGCTGGACCTTTGGCAATTGTTGGCATCGTGATCCTGCTTCTAGCCGTTGGGCTCGGGATCGTCGAGTTGATCGCGCTTCCGCTCGGAGGAGTTGCACTACTCGCTGGGCTGCTCTACGCAGTCCTTCTCGTTGCTGCTGGCCTTGGCCTGCTCGTCTTTTTGGGCAGGCGTCGCCAGCAAAAAGCTCGCGCGTCCTAGCTAGCTCTGCCGCGTTACCTTCACCGATTCGATAACGATCGGGTCTAGTGGTGGGCCGTCTTGGGCCCCTCCCATCGCCTGCGACTGGTTAATCGGCTGGGCGGAGATCAGGTCAGCTGTTGAGAGACCTGCTGTGACCTTTCCGAGCACGGCGTAATCGGGCTGAAACTGGGCCGTGTCGCCTGTGACGATGAAGAACTGACTTCCGGCCGTGCCAGAGGGCTCGGCTCCCCCCTTCGCCATTGCGACGGTGCCGCGCGGATACTGCTGGCTTGAGGGTGGCGCTTCGACTGTTTTGTAGCCTGGGCCACCCAAGCCTGTCCCCGCCGGATCTCCCCCCTGAATTACAAATCCTGGGGCAAGTCTGTGAAACGAGAGCCCGTCGTAAAACCCAGATTTGGCGAGCGACACGATGGAGGCAGCCGTTTTCGGCGATACCCCTGAGTCGACCTCGATCGTGAAGCTTCCGCAGTTGGTCTTGAATTGAAGGTTCCAAACACTGCCTGCTGGCAGCTTCTGAGTGGGTGCTGTGAGGTGCTGTCTCCCAGGCTGAGGGGCTGCTGGAGAGACCTTGGAACAGCTGGCCTCTGCTCCTGCTGACGACTTGCTCTTACCTGTGTCGCCACAGCCTGCAACAAGAAGCGTAACTGCGAACACGAACGAGGTTTGGGCGATCACTCTGCGCACGGGTCGATGATGACAAATTAGGCGGCCGGTCCCGCTGGCTTGTGGATCCCACCCGCGCCGCGTATACGCTTACAGCCCGTGCCTGAGAACCTCGCCCTCATCGTCAATCCGTCAGCAGGTGGTGGCCGTGCGTCGAAGGTTCTTCAGTCAGCCTCACGCCTGCTTGATGAGCGCGGAACGGACTTCACTGTTGAACTTACGGTTGACATCCCCCATGCCAAGGAGCTGGCAGTTAGGGCAAGCGAACAGGGACGGGTTGCAGTCGCGATTGGCGGCGACGGACTGGTCGGGGCGGTCGCTGCTGGATGTGCAGAAGCCGATGGAGTGCTTGGAATCGTGCCTGGCGGCCGAGGTAACGACCTAGCCCGCGTACTGGGTGTATCCACCAATACTGACGAGGCTGTTTCCCTGCTCTTTGAGGGTGCAGAACAGCCAATGGATCTGGGCGATGCGAACGGCAGACCCTTCTGCTGCATCGCCTCCTTCGGATACGACTCCGACGCAAACCGAATCGCTAACGACACCCGGGTTCCCGGTTCGCTCGCCTATCTCTGGGCTGCGATTAAGGCCTTGATTAGCTGGAAGCCAGCCAAGTTCAATTTAGAACTCGACGGGAACCAATTGGACTTCACCGGGTTCAGTGTCATCGCAGCTAATTCAGCGGCCTATGGCGGAGGCATGTTCATCGCCCCGGAGGCTGATGTCCACGACGGTCTGCTCGATGTCGTTGTGATCAAGAAGTCCTCGAAGCTGAGGTTCCTTGCGAACCTACCCAGCGTGTTCAAAGGAGAGCACCTCAAGCAGGACACGGTGGAACTTCAGCGAGGCAAGGTCTTGAAGGTTGACGCGGATCGACCGTTCACGCTCTATGCGGACGGGGATCCGCTCTGCGATCTGCCCGCCACGATTTCAATTCGTCATAACGCAATCCGAGTGATCCTGCCGAGGGAAGCTTGAGGACAGCCTTAGCTCGGCTCTTGGGCCTGCTCGCTGCCTTCGTGCTGCGTGCGCTTGGACGGGCCGGCACTACTGTCCCTGGCCGCGTAGCGCTTGCTGCAGATCCCAACTTCACGGCTGATCGAAGGGCACGGATTGACGGTCCTGTCGCTGTCGTTAGTGCCACGAATGGCAAGACGACAACCTCTGCACTTATCGCTGCCGCTCTAGGTCGGGACTTTAGCGTTGTCGGAAACTTTGAGGGAGCCAATATGGCCGGTGGCATTGCCTCATCTTTGATCCGTTTTCCAGCTAGGGACGAGCTTGCCGGCCTGTTTGAGGTTGACGAGTTTTGGTTGGGTGATGTCGCGACCGATCTCTCGCCCGACATCGTCCTGTTGGGGAACCTCTTTCGTGACCAGCTAGATCGCTACGGCGAACTCGACACCATTCTTGAGCGTTGGCATGAAGCTGTTGGAGGCCTTCACGCCGGCGGCAGCGCCTTTGTCGCCTGCGCAGACGATCCGGGAATCGCGTGGGTGCTTCGAGATCTCCCTGACGAAGCCGTCACCTGGTTCGGCTGTACGGCTGGGTCTGTGGACCTCGGCCGCCTCCCCCACGCAGCCGATTCGGATGCCTGCCGGAGATGTGGCGAGCCGCTTGAATACTCCGCCGTCTACCTTGGCCATCTGGGCGATTGGAGCTGTTCCTCATGTGGCCTGCAGCGGCCAACACTCGACTTTGAGCTGACTGCATTTACGCCGCGCGGGGCCAAAGCAATTGCTATTGACCTCAAGGGTCCGGACGGGCTCAGGAGTCTCTCGCTTCCCCTCCCCGGTCTCTACAACGCGTACAACGCGATTAGCGCGTGGGCGGTCTGTTCAAGGCTCGGGCTAGATCCAAACTCCACAGCGCAAGCATTCTCGAGCACTGCAGCGGCGTTCGGACGAGGTGAACACTTCAGCCTGTCGGGAACTGATGTTCAGATGCTCCTCGTCAAGAATCCAACTGGTGCGAACGAGGTGATTCGCGCGCTTGCTGATGAGCCTGAGGGGCTGACCCTGCAGTTCATTCTGAACGATCAGATCGCTGACGGGCGCGATGTGTCGTGGATCTGGGATACGGATGTGGATGTACTCGTGCCTCGCATCGGGAGGCTGATCTGCTCTGGGCATCGCGCCGACGAGGCGGCCCTTCGATTCAAATACGCAGGTCTTCCGCCTGAGCGAATCACGGTAGTTGACGACCCTCGACTAGGACTCGAGACAGCAGCTAGCACCGCTGAAGAGGTTTGGGTCCTGCCTACCTACACGGCAATGCTTGCCCTTCGCTCCGGTCTCACATCTGAGGGTGTTGTGGAGAAGGTGGTTTGACCTGTGAGGCAACCTGGCACCGCCTTGAACACTCCGGATACACGGCGGACCTTGAGGTCTGGCGTGGCCTGGCTAGAGAGTTCGGCCCCACTGTTACTGAGGTGGGCGCAGGATGCGGGCGTGTCAGCGCGTCTCTCGCCACGGCCGGCTTTCTGGTCACGGCCATCGATGTCTGCCGGGCTTACTCGGATGCGTTACGGGCCGCTACCCCGCCTGGCGTTCAGATCAGCACCGTCCTCGGTGACCCCATGCGAGAGACCGGGCTCATACCTCGCGGGACGGGCCTCGTCCTTTTCCCACTTCTGGTTGCCGAGCTCATCTGCGGCGAGCACGGTAAGGCTGAGGGCTTGTCGATGATCGCAGCATCGGTTCCACCCACATCGGCTGTGGCGTTGTCGGTCTCCGGACTGCACTACGCGCACTCCGGAAAGCGCGAATTCCCTCAACCGAAGCTCAGCCGGCCACACAGCTACGTCGCCAGCATCGAGACCGGAGATGGCCGATTGCTCCTGACCCATGAGCGGGTGTCTACAACCTCGCGAACTCAGGTGAACGAAACGCTGGTGCCTCTTACAGCCGCCGATCTGGAGAGTGCCTTTAAGCGGCCAGCATTCGCTCTGAAGGAGATCCCCTCGGCTGAGGGAGTCGGCTCTTCGCAAGTGGTGGTGTTTGATGCCCACTAGCAGCAGGCTGAAAGTTGCAGTGCTCTATCCAGACCACCTGAACATCTATGCCGACCGTGGGAATCTCGCCTTTCTGCAACGCCGTTGCGAATGGCGCGGGATTGGTTTCGAATCGGTTGCGGTTGGCTTCGGAGAGAGCATCCCGGTCAATGATGCAAACCTGATCTATATCGGTGGTGGGCAGGACCGTGACCAGGCCCTGTGCGCTGGAGATCTAGTCGGAGTGAAGGCTGCGGCACTGAAGGACTGGTTTGCGAATGGACAGCCGCTACTGGCAGTTTGCGGAGGCTTCCAACTCCTGGGGTTGAGTTATTCGGGCCGGAACGAAACCATTCCGGGTATTGCTGCTGCCGACCTTGAGACGGCGGCAGGCTCCTCCCGACTGATTGGTCCAATCGCGATACGAACCGACCTCGGAGGGCCGACGGACGGGGTTTTAGCTGGCTTCGAAAACCATGCTGGACGCACCCATCTCGGACCGAAAGCGACCCCTCTCGGCCGGGTCATCAAAGGACACGGAAATGACGGAGAGTCAGGTTTCGAAGGAGTCAGGAATGGCTCTTCTATCGGGACCTACCTTCATGGGCCGCTCCTGCCGAAAAATTGGTGGCTTGCCGATTGGCTCATCGCTCGGAGCCTTGGGATTGAGGTTGAAAAGCTAGGCGATCTCGATGATGACTTTGAGCGAAAAGCCCATCTCAGCGCTGCCCGTGCTGCTGGCCTAAATGAGTGAAATGCGCCACATCTCGATGCGAACTCCGCGATTGTCCGGAAATCGTCGTACAGTGGAGACATGAACCAGCAGCGATCAGAGGCTTACCTGAAGGTTATGGCCATTCTTGAAGTAGAAGGCGGAGTTACCTTGCGTCCCGATGAGGCCGCAACGCTTCGTAATGCCGCCGATGTTCTCTTCTTCGATGAGGACGGCCGCAGCGAGGCTTTGGAGGCCTCCAAGGAAGTCATGACGCGCCTTGTTGAGAGTGAGCGCTGGTCAGAGGAACGGACTGAACGTCTTTCAGCCGACCTTGATGGCTGCGGCGCCCTCGTCGGCGTCTGAACCCTTTCCGGCTGTCAGGAATCTCGTCTGGTGCGGTATCGCACCTAGCAGTAGGCACACTCCGCCGGCGACGCCAGCGAACACGACAACGTTGGTCGCTCCGAAGGCCTGGCCTATAGGTCCGGCAACGGCCAAGCCAATTGGCCAGAGCGAGCAGGCGCCAAGCCAATCCCATGATGTGACCCGTGAGAGTCGGTCTGCGGGAATCCAGGTTGCGAGCGATGTCTCCCAGAACACTCCAAACGAACCCATCCCGAGGCCAGCCGCTAGGGCTGCTGCAAAGACCAGTGGGAGCGGAGCTCCGAGACCAAAGAGAATGAACTGGGCTGGCCAAATAGAGATCAGGATGTAGGCCACT
>CALJKH010000082.1 GCA_937973575.1 uncultured Solirubrobacterales bacterium
AGGAACATGGGTTGTGTCACCTAGGTCCAACAGGGTTGGCGTCAGGCTAGAGCGCGCGGAAGGGCCTGTTGTTCGATCAGCCCATTCAGGGGTCATCAGGTCATTCGGCATTCCCAGCGGAGCGATTCAACTCCCGCCCGACGGGAATCCGATCCTGCTTCTAGCCGACCGGCCAGTGACAGGCGGTTATCCGGTGATCGGTGTCGTTGAGCCGACTGGCCAGCAGCATGTCGCCCAACTGCGGCCCGGTGAGATAGTCAGGTTCGGAATCGAAGCTAACTTGAGCTGACGGCTACTGCTCGCTAAGAAGCGGGCCAATCCGGTCAAAGAGATCAGCGAGGATTCTTCCGGTAGCTCCCCAGATCACTCGATCGCCTAAGGGATAGACCGAAGCTCTGAATGCGGCCCCGGGTCGGCTCAAGCGGCGGCGCTCAACTGAGTTCATAAGTTCGAATGCGTCAAGTACGACGATCTCCGCTACCTCTGCTGGCTCGGCGATCCGAGCAGCCCCATCAGGCACGATGCCCACAAACGGGTGCACTGAGAACCCTGTCGCGATGGTGGCAGTCGGCTGAAGTGCTCCGATGATGGTCACATCACGCTCGCGGATCCCGATCTCCTCCTCTGTTTCACGAAGGGCAGTTGCGAGGAGGTCTTTCTCGTGCTCGTCACGTCGCCCGCCGGGAAAGCTGTATTCGCCAGCGTGGCGGCGCATTTCATCCGGCCGCCGGGTGAAGAGGATCGAAATTCTTCCGTCCTTGACTGTGAGAGGAACCAGCACCGCCGACTCCATCTCCCCAGGGGGTTCTAGAGCTATGGCATCCGCAGTTGTAAGCAGCAGGGGATTGAGCCGGGCAACAACCCCGGCCTCGTCCATTGGGCTAAGCGCTGAGCGGCTCAACCCGCTCGTCAAACATCACTTCGCCCTCAAGAGCCCGGTGGACTGGGCACTTGGCTGCGATCACCTCTAGGCGCTGACGCTGTTCCGCGTCAATACCTTCTGGAAGCCGCAGCACCATCCGGAAGCGGGTGGGAGCACCGCGCTCGGCAGGTTCGTACTCGGCATCTACCTCAATCGGGCCGATGTCCCAGCCCTTGCGCTTCGCGTACATCTGCACAGTGATTGCAGTGCACGAGGCGAGGCTGGCAGCTAGAAGCTCTTGGGGAGTCGGACCGGTGCCTTCGCCGCCGAGGTCCTTTGGTTCGTCGGCAACAAGGCTGTGCGAACCAATCTTCACAAAGTGGCTGAGCGTATTCCCGTTGCTCCGGGCAGTTGCTTTAGGCATCAGTCGAGAGGGTTGATGACAAGACCCGTGGGGATCTTCGGGAAGAAGTAAGTGGACTTAGGCGGCATGTATTCGCCAGCCTCAGCTATCGAGCGGATGCGGCTTGCCGGAGTCGGGCCCATCAGGAAGGCCACATCAGCCTTACCCGAACGGACTGAATCAACCGCAGTAGCAAGGTCACGCGCATACGCGAATCCATCGAGGTGATCGATGCGGTCTTCGGTGAGCCCAAGCGGGCCGCGCAGCAGGATTGCCTCAAGAACGCCAGTGTCCAAATCACGGAAGCCATCTGACTTGCCAGGGAGCGCGGCCTCAGCAAGCGACCTTTCCTTGAGAGTCAAGAGCTTTGAGCTTCCGTCGCGTGAGTCGAGGAGCCCGATCTGGACAAGGTCGGAGTCGCCGGATGGCTCCTGGGGGCCGTCGAGCGGTGTGACATCGAAGTTGGCGGCGATCGCCTCATCCAGTGCCGTCCACTCGGCGGCACCAAGCCCCGATGCAAGTCGGTGTGTTGGGAACACGACGAGTCCCGGGTCCTCGGAGGCGACTAGGTAAGCGAGCAGTGATGACGAGCCAGATGGTGCGCCGTCTTCCTCGGAGAACACGCGCGCTGTCTCATACCTGTGGTGGCCATCAGCGATCAACAGTTCGGATTGGGAGGCCGTCTCACAGACGGCGGCGATGATCTCTTGGTCATCGACTCGCCATACCCGCGTGAGGGTTCCTTCATCGCCGGTTGACTCACCGAAGGGCTCAGTTGCCCACACGCCAGAAAGCGCAGCCTGTGCCTTGCCGTCTGGGTCGCCAAACAGGGCGAAAATTGGGGAGAGGTTTGCCGCAGTAGCGCGAGTCAGGCGGAGACGGTCTTCCTTCGGGCCAGCGTGGGTCCGTTCATGTGGCAGGACCTTGCCGCGGCCATATTCCTCAACCGCCATGCGACCGAGGAAGCCACGCCTTGTCAGCTGGCCACCACCGCCAGGAATTGAGTAGACCTGCTCAACTGCCCACAGCGCTGGCTGCTCATCGCGAACGAGGATGCCTTCTGCAATCCAGTCTTGAAGCGCGGCTGCGGCCGCTGCGTATGGGTCGTCGCCTTCGGGCAGATCAAGAACAACAATGTTGTTTGGTGACTTGCCAAGCAGCGCTGCTCGACCGTCGGCATCAATCACGTCGTAGGGCGGAGCGACAACGGGCTCAAGGCCGCCGGTAACGTCGGTGTCGTAGTGCAGCGCTCTGAGAGGTTCAACCTTGCCCATGAAGTTCGAGTGCGAGGCTACCCCAACGGCTGGTCGCTGAAGTTGCCGGCATGTGAATCCGTTGTCTGGAATGGCGGCGCCTGCTCCTCCGGTCCAGCTGTCCTTTGGAGTTGGATCCACATGACGGCCCCAAGTACTACCGCCCCGCCGATCACCTGCGCTGGACTCAGCACCTCACCAAGTACAGGCCACGCGATCAGAGCAGCAAGGGCTGGTTCTAGGGTCATGATCACTGAGGCTCGTGCCGCCGGGATGAACCGCACTGCGGCGAATGCGGCAATGAATCCGCCGAGCGTTCCCACCAGGCCGACATAGAGCGATGCAAGCCCGTTCCAGCCTGAAGTGATGAGGGTCCAGTCCCAGTTCCAAGGTGGGTCAATCGCAAACCAGACGAGCGTCGCGGAGATCGACATCCAGAGGAGTGTTGTGCCGGGCTTGTAGCCGCTGTGGCCTGAGCGCTCACCACCCCACGCGTAGACGGCAAAGCCAATCGCCGCCGAGGCGCCTGCGGCTAAACCAAGAGCATCTAGTGAGGCGAACTTCCAACCCTCGACGACAAGGAAGCAACCTCCCAAGGCGAGAGCTGCAGCCGCCCAGACCCGCACGGGGACGACTCGTTGGTAGCGAACTCGAAGCCAAACGAGAAGGAGGATTGGGCCCATGTATTCGAGCGTTAAGCCAACTCCAACCCCGAGCCGTTTGATCGCGACAAAGTAGGAGAAGTTGACGAGTGCTAATCCGGCGACCCCAAACGCGAGGAGCCTTGGTGCGTCGAAGCGGCGGACTTGGATTGCGCTGCGGTCGCGGAGGAGAAGCCACAAGAAGAGTCCGATGGCGGTGATGAGTGTCCTTAGGCCGGAAAGCTGAACTGAGCTAAGCCCAGCGTCTAGGACCTCGCGAGATGCCACTCCATTGCCGCAGAAGAGGACTGCGGCGAGGACGGCCAGAAGGTAACCCTTGCGTGCGTTAGGTGTGGCTCGATCCATGGCAGTCAGCATGGCATGGCCGCGCCAACTACCATCGCACCCGTAGCATCACACCATCGGGGTGTGGCGCAGCTTGGTAGCGCGCCTGCTTTGGGAGCAGGAGGTCCCGGGTTCGAATCCCGGCGCCCCGACTTTTATTTAGAGCTTGGCACTGAGGCCTTTGAGGCCTTTGGTGATTCCAGCAGTCAGAACCTTGTGAAGTAGGAAGCCGACTCCGGGGATGTTTGAGGAGATACGGATCCGGTAGTCGAGGTGACAACCGTCGCCAGGAAGTTCAGTGAACTTCTGAATGCCAACGTGATTCTTGAGTGGGCCGCCGTGAGTAACGCGGTACTCGATTAGTTCTGGGCGAACAAACTCTGTGACTGTCTCCTCGACGGGCGGCGCAGGGCCGACCTTCACGAGTCGGACCGAGTTGACGCCGTTGCGCTCAGAGTCGCCGTCCTTGATCCGAGTGACCTTGGCGCCGAAGAGCGGCGCGAGGTTCTCATGTTCGGCGAGGTGGTCAAAGACTGTCTCGCGGCTAGCAGTGAAGTTCTGTTCTACGTGTACCCAGCGTTCTTTCATACGAAGATCATTCACCACTCGGGGGCGTAATGCGCCGCGGTCTAACTCTCATCGCTTGACCCAGGGCGTCCGAAGCGCTCCTTGATTCTGGCTGGGGCATCAACTGCGCCCGGAAGGTGGATCTCGAAACGCCACGAGATAAGTCGAATCGTGAAGGTGAGCGCGGCAGCTGCTGCTGCTGTAGCGGGGCCGTTGGCGCCGAGCTTCCAAGCAAGGATGTAGCTGGCTAGGCCTGCGAGGCAAGCTGTCGCGTAGAGCTCTCCTCCTTTGACGAAGATGGCCGGCTTCTGCGAAGTCATGACGTCGCGCAGGACGCCACCTCCAGTTCCCGCGATTACGCCGAGGAGGAGCGCGGGCCAAACGCCAAGGCCATTTGCGAGGGCTTTGTTCGCACCGGTAACTCCATATAGGCCAAGCGCGCCCGCGTCCAAAATGATGAGGAGAGCAAAGCCCCTCTCGACTTGTTTCGCTATCAGGCTCACTGCCGCAGCTGCTGACACTGCGGCGACGATGTACCAAGGTGATCGCATTGCCACTGGGAGTTCATTGAGTAGGACATCTCGAATGAGGCCGCCGCCCAGTCCGGTGAGGATTCCAAGTCCGAAGATGCCGGTCAGGTCGAACCCTGCGCGCACTGCGACGACTGAGCCACCAAGGGCCGCTGCGACAACTGCGCCGATGTCAATCCAGAGCGGTACTTGGACTGGGTCAGGGATCGGCACGCAGCTGAAGGTAGCCCTGTGGTCGGACCCAAACGCCTCTCTAGTCCTTAGCCTCTCGGGGCATGAGCACTACGACAGCTACCCCCACTGATTCTGTAAATCCCAAGCGCTGGACTTCCCTGTTTGGTCTCTGCCTTTTGACTGGTCTTGTCTGGCTGACGGCGAGCGACATTTCAATCGCGCTCCCGACGATCGGTAAGGACATGGGCGGGTCAATGGACTCACTCCAGTGGGCAGTCAACGGCTACTTCCTTACGGGCTCACTGATCATTGTTGGAGGCAAGCTTGGTGACCTGATCGGGCGGCGCAAGCTTTTCGTTATCGGCAGTGGACTGCTGATTGTGGGCTCGGTTGTCGCCATGTTCTCAACTGGTGTTACGCAGCTCGTCATCGGGCGCCTGATTGAAGGAGTCGGCGCGGCGGCCATCCTGCCTACCTCTCTCGCAATGGTTGCTGTTGGCTTTCCTGAAGAGGAGCGCGCAAAGGCAATCGGGATTTGGATTGCGACAGCTTGGGGAGGCCAAGGTGTCGGCCCATTGATCGGCGGTGCTCTGGTTCAGCTTGTCGGCTGGCAATCAATCTTTTGGATCAACATTCCACTGGGGCTTTTCGCTGTCTGGCTGGTGCTGAGGACCACTCCTGAAAGCAGTGCGGAGGAGGCCGGCGGCAGCCTTGACATCCCGGGTGCTGTCACTCTCGTCGGCGGCATTGCGCTGATTTCGTTCGCGCTGGTTTCAACCGACACCGCTTCCGCTGGCGAGCTTGGTGCCTTGGCCGGGGGAGCAGTCCTGCTATTCGCTCTCTTTGTCCTGGTTGAGAAGCGCTCGAAGGATCCGCTGCTTCCACTCTCCGTCTTTGGGCGGCCACTGTTCATGGGGTCGGTCATCGCCAACCTCTTAGCCAACGTCTCGTTCGCGGCAGTCGTGTTCCTGATGAGTCTGTTCCTGCAGGACGTCATGGGCTATGGCGCTCTGAAGGCGGGTGCTCTTCTGCTGCCGGCCACAGCGACGGTGCTCGTCGTAAATGTGCTCGGCCAGCGACTCACTCAGAACAAGATTTACAGGCTGCCGATCGCTTTGGGCATGGCCTTCCTAGCTGCTGGCTGTATTGACCTGACATTCCTTGATCGCGGTACCTACATGTCGCTCCTGCCCGGCTTCATTCTTGTCGGGATTGGGGTTGGTCTGCAGATCACGCCAGCTACAGAGTTGGCGATTGATTCGGCCGGGGTCGGTGAGGGTGTTGCCTCTGGAGCCTTCAAGGCAACGAGCATGATCGGTGGCTCGCTCGGTGTTGCTGCTGCGACCGCTGTGTTCCAGAGCGTGTCTTCTTCGGACCTTTCAAGCAAGGTCAAGCACGGGCTGGGCGGCGGGTTCGATAAGACCCACCTGCTCGACATCATGACGGGCTCTTACGAGCACCTTTCAAGGGTTCCACTTGAGGTAATCGCGCTGACCCACTCTGCGTTTGATGACGCCGCAGGTCTGGCCATGTGGGTTGCAGCTGGAGCAGCGCTGATCGGCATCGTTACCTCCGTGATCCTGCTGAAGGGGAGCAAGGGCTTCCAAGGGCCAGGCCACGGCGGCCACTAACTACTGTCGCTCAACTGAAAGGAATGCTATGACTGACACAGAGAAGAAGAAGCTTGGTATCCGCGAGATCAACATCAAGAAGCTCCTGCTTTCAGCCGTCGCGGCTGGAGTAGCGATCGCTCTGATCGAAGCTCTCCTTTGGCGGATCTTCGGAACTCCGAGCTCGCTGGTCCAGAACCTCGTGGGCATGGTCCTCGTCGGCACATTCATTGGGATCGTTGGAGCGAAGGGCTGGATCGCCAAGTAGGCGCTGCGGGGTACGAAGTACCCCCGGCAGCTGGCCTCGCCGCAGGCGTGGCCAGACTTTCCGGCTAATCCTGGCGGGGTACGAAGTACCCCCGGCAGGATTCGAACCTGCGACATCCGGCTTAGAAGGCCGGCGCTCTATCCAGCTGAGCTACGGGGGCTAGTCAGCCAAGTTTGACAGCAGGCACGCTTGTTGCCAGCGAGGGCTGTCGCCATCCCAAGGAGTCACCGTCCGAGCGTGGCCCGTAGACTGCATCTCGCCTTGGTGGGCGTAGCTCAGCTGGTAGAGCTCCGGGTTGTGGTCCCGGCGGTCGCGGGTTCAAGTCCCGTCGCTCACCCTTCAGTCCGTACTTGCAGTGCCGGGGTGCTGTTTTCGTGGTTGCAATGCGTTATTTTTGAGCGGTGAATCGTTCAGCGTCAATCCTGCTCAGGAGGCTTCTTGCGGCCTCAATTCCCTTAGCGCTGTGGGCTGCCGGTGCCGACCTTCCGATTCTCCGACAAGGCGTTCTTTTCCTGGCGCCTTTTTTCCTGCTGCTAGCACTGTGGACCGCAGGGGTCGATCCTGCGCCTCTTCTCAAGAGGATTCGTCAGGTTGAGCACCCTCGCGCGAGGCGCACCCTCAAGCCTTCTTTGAACAGGGCGCCTCGTGTAATTGCTCAGCGAGGCGGCCTCCTTCTTGCTTCCTCTCTTGCCGGTCGGGCTCCCCCAGGGGCGCTCTCAGCAGCCGCTTGATGGCCAGCTGAGTACCAGTGCCACCGCGGGTTAGCGGTGGCTCGTACGACCAATTCGAAAATAAGGAGATGAACGATGCGCAAGAGCATTTCGTTCTTGGCTGTGGCGTTCGCTACAGCTGCAATTACCCCAGCCACGGCGTGGGGCCACGCTTCAGTAATCGGTAGGACCCCGGCGCCCAGTTCGACAGTGCATGCAGTCCGGTCCGTTGGAATCAAGTGCAACGAAGGAGTAGTCACCGGAAAGTTGACAGTCACCAAGGGCGGCAAACTGGTTGGTAAGGGGTTGCTCGTCAATCACAACAAGGAAATCAACGCCAACTTTTCCAAGTCACTTCCAAGAGGTGTCTACACAGTCAGCTGGCGCTGTCTCTCTGATGATGGTCACCGTGAATCCGGCTCTTGGGCCTTCACGGTTCGGTGATCTCGATGCCTAAGACAACGAAAAGTATCGTCTCAGTCGCAATTGCAGTAGCGGCAATTTGTTCGTTCTATCCGTCCGTAGCGCTGGGACATGTGACTCTGTCACCAAACTCCGCGCCCGCTGGCTCGTGGACGACCTTCAATGTGAAGGTGCCCAATGAGAGCGATACGGCGAGCACCGTGAAGGTTGTCGTGAAGATGCCTCAGGGCATTTCGTACGCCTCATGGCAGCCGGTTAACGGCTGGAAGGCA
>CALJKH010000083.1 GCA_937973575.1 uncultured Solirubrobacterales bacterium
TTCCCGCGAGCAGAACTCCAGAGCCGCGAGCAGCTGCTCACGAGACGCGGGTTTAACAACAGCGTCAGGAACATCGCCAGGCTTGCCAGCACGCATCTTGAGCATGTCTGGGTAGCTCTTGCCGTGAGCGCGAAGGAGGCGGGCAGCAGCGTCGGTCGAAACCCCGTCCGCCCTTACAGCTCTTCGAAGACCATCGCCTGCAGCCTCTGTGAGCTTTGAACTGGGAACATCAAATTCCGACACCGACTCAACCCGGCTCTTTGAGTTCTGCGCTGGCCCGATTCGAAGCTCAAGATTCGCAAGCGCCTGTGAGCCAATGTCGCGCGAGTGCTCCGCATCGCCCCAGCCCCAAAGCGGCATATCTCTCTTAGGCGTCATGCGAACGCCCGCTCAAGTCCACTTGCAGCTGACTCAAGCTGCCGCCGCTGACCCCTACGAACGAAGAACGAGCCGAGCTTGGCTGTGCCCTTCAGCTTCCTAGAGATTGTCAGGCGAACCAGGGATTCGTCGCCTTCTGGTTGGAGCTCAATAGCCTCAGAGGATGACTTGACGCTTCGCTCAAAGGGCGTTCCTGCAATCACCTGCGCCCAAGCAACGCGTTTGCCAGAGACAAGATCAGAGAGCTCAAACCGCATCGGGACAGCCCGGCCTCGCGGAGACTTAACCCAGCGGACATAGGTTGCCTCCTCCGGCCTATCGACCCGATCCACGTCTGGCCACCAGCGTGGCAGGCGGCCTGGATCCGCGACCCACGCCCAAACACGATCCACTGGAGCGTGGAGAGCAACCTGAACAGTCGTGGACGGCAAGGTCAACGGTTTCCGGTAAGCCGGCGCAGATCCCTCACCAACATGAGGTGCCCGAGGTAACTCGTGACCGATGCCAGATTCTCAAGAGTCTCAACTGCCTCAGCCCGCCGTTCCGGATTATTTGACCTTAGGGATGGCGCCAGAATCTGCTGGAGAAGCGCAGCCTCACGGTCAGCAGAGCTGCGAAATACCCTTAAGTTCCGGCCGGCCACTCCGTAACGGGCAAGCTCACCGACCGCGCGGATGATCTCGACCTCCGTGTCATCGAAACCGTCCTCGCCTTGGCGTGCTTCGCCCTTGATGACACCGTAATCCTGAAGTTCCTTGACGAGGGCTGCTTCAACACCAGTTTCTAGGACGACATCCTCGACTGATGTCCACGAGCTGTTTCGGGCAACGGTCGTCGCGCTGCGGCGCTTGGCCGGCTTGGCGGCGCCAACGCTTTCGGGGACTTCGGTGGTCCGGCCACTGGCGAGCTCCTGGCGAATCACCTTGAGAGGAAGAAACTCGTCGCGCTGGAGCCGAAGGATGGTTCGGAGCCGGTCCACTTCTGTGCGTCCGTAGACGCGATAGCCACCTGGCGTCCTTCGAGGAGTTAAGAGTCCTCGGTCCTCGAGATAGCGGATCTTCGAAATCGTAAGATCCGGAAATTCCTTTGTGAGCATCTCGCAGACAGCGCCAATCGTGTGCCCTGACGTTGCCTCCTGCGGAAGCTGCTCGCTAAACCGTTCGGGTGTCATCGGTGGAGGAAAGCCAGTCGATACTTGCCAACCTGAACCTCATCGCCGTCGGTGAGCTTCAGGCTGTCAATGCGATCCCGATTGACGTAGGTGCCGTTGAGGGATCCGCAGTCGTCGATCCACCATTCGCCTCCGCGGAACACCAACACGGCGTGATCTCTTGAGACTGTGATGTCGTCGAGGAAGACTGAACTTTCCGGCCTACGGCCGATCGTCTGCCTAGTTCCCTCAAGAACGAAGCTCTCCCCCGCTCGCCCTCCGCCTGAGCGGATTACGAGAAAAGCATGATCCTGCTCTTCACCGGGATGACCAACTGCCTGGAGCTCCCCGGTTTCACCGGCTTTCAGTGAACTAGCGGTGCCGTCTGGATCAGGGCCGATGAAGGCACCACAGCGTGGGCAATAGTTGGATCCCTCGGAGACCGAGGTTCCGCATTCTGGACAGTGTGCGGCCATCGCGGTGATTCTAACCTGCCGAAACTCAAAGCATCAACCCAAGGTGGAGGGTATGCAAATGGCCTATTGAGCCCGAAGCTGCCTCCGAGCATCTCGGGCGTAGAGAAAGCTTGCGTAGAAGCTGAGGATCATCCCCGAATACAGAAAAACAAGGGCGATCCACTGGACATGCACCATCGCCCAAAATGGGGCTGCAAGGATCGGCGCCACACCAAGCCGCCCAGCCCAGTTAATTCGAAGTTCGACACCTTTTCGAAGCGTCCATTGACCGATAATCAGCATGAGAGCCTCGCGGAGCAAAACAAGCGCAACAGCCCAACGCGGAAGCAGCTCGAAGCGCCACGAGACAAACATTCCCGCCAGAGCTAGACCCCGATCGGCGATGGGATCCATCAGGGCTCCAAGACGGCTGTACTGACCGGTCAACCGCGCCACGAACCCATCGAAGTAGTCGCTCCACCCGATGACGCCGTAGACGACTGCGGCAGGGACGCTGTAACCGTTGTTCGTTGAAAGAACCAAATAAAGGAAGATCGGGATACCGATGATGCGAAGCGCAGCTATCGCATTTGGGATCGTCCACGGATTAAGTGGCGCACCAGCAAGTGTTTCGGGAGGCGGCGGACCTGACCGATCAGCACCGATCAGTCTCTTCAGCCCAGGCCGAGACTCAGTCAGAGCTGCTCCCCGCGAATGTCAGCTACAGAGCTAGCTACATCCTCAAGTGCCACATCGACAGATTCACCGTCGCGAGTCTTCAGCTCCACTACCCCCCGCTCAAGCCCCTTCCGCCCAACAGTGAGTCGAACAGGGACACCCAGAAGATCAGCATCCGCAAACTTCTCGCCAGGGGAGGCATCACGATCGTCAAGAAGGACAGCTAGACCGTCGGCATCGAGAGCAGCTCCGATCTCCTCTGCCTTAGCGAGCTCCTCCGAGCCTGATTTACCAATGGAGACAATCTGCACATCCCATGGGGCGATAGCCGAAGGCCAATTGATTCCGTTTTCGTCAGCCCGCTGCTCAACGGCCGCAGCTGCAATCCGCGCCGGCCCTATGCCATACGAGCCCATAATTATTGGCTGCTGCTTACCGGTCTCATCGAGGAACGTGGCTCCGAGTGCTTCTGAGTAGCGGGTGCCAAGCTTGAAGATGTTCCCCACTTCAATCGCCGGCTCAATCGTGATCGGGACACCGTTGACAAGGTCCCCCGCCTCGACGGAGCGCACATCAGCGACCTTGAACTTGAAATCACGGGCTGGGTTGACATCCCGAAGGTGGAGATCCGGCCTGTTGCCACCGACTACATAGTCCCGATCGGTTGCGATGGTTTGGTCAAGAACGATTGGCACAGTGGCGCCGACAGGTCCAAGGAAGCCAGCGGGGCCGATGATCGTTTCGAACTCCTCCGCATGCGCTTGCCGGACAACTCCACCAAGTGCGTTAGCCAGCTTGATCTCGTTGACGCGGTGATCGCCCCTGACAAGAACGAGATGAAGTTGCTCATCGACCATGGCAGGCCAAGCCTTTAGAAGCGCGGCCTGTGGTAGCTCCAGGCTCGCAGCGACCTCCTCAATCGTCGTAAGGCCGGGTGTCGCGACCTCAGTGTGGGCTGCTGAGCCGGATGGCAGGTCCACATGTTGCGCCTCGGCCGAGGCAACCTCAACGTTTGCCGCGTACCCGGGCGCGAGTGCGACCTCGTTTTCGCCAGCCGCGCATGGGGCCATGTACTCGTGGGCACCCGAACCGCCCATCATTCCCACGTCAGATTCAACCCGGTACCACTCAATCCCACAGCGATCGAAGATTCGGTCGTAGGCGATGATGTTCTTCTGGTAGGACTCCTCTAGGCCGGCCTCATCCCGGTCGAAGGAGTAGGCGTCCTTCATGATGAACTCCCTCGTCCGCAACACGCCAGCCCTCGGCCGTGGCTCGTCGCGTTCCTTCGTCTGAAGGTGCCAGAGAATCAAGGGCAGGTCCCGATATGAACGCACAACCTGGGCCACATGAGTTGTGACTGCCTCCTCATGCGTCATCGCCAAGACAAGCTCGGTGCCCTTGCGATCATTGAGCTTGAAGAGCTCCTGAATCCCTATTCGGCCGGTGCGATGCCACGGCTCCGACGGCATCAGAACAGGCATCAGCATTTCCTGGGCGCCGATAGCTTCCATTTCGTTGCGGATGATTCCCGTAATCCTTTGGTGAACTCGCCAACCAGCTGGCATCCAGCTCCAGAAGCCCGCACCCAGCTGCCGAATAAGACCAGCGCGGACCATGAGCTGGTGAGACAGAGCCTCAGCGTCAGCCGGGGCCTCACGCTCGGTCGGAAGTAGATAGGTGCTTAGGCGCTCCACCGTGCTGAGCCTATCTGTAGTGGGGGCGGGCAGATGATGCCGGCGCCCCTACTCCTGCTATGAAACTTAGTACGCGAGTGACAAATCACCTCGCTTGACCGCTACACAGGAGACAACATGGCTTACGAAGTTCCAGCCCTTGAGTACTCGTTCGACGCACTCGAGCCACACATCGATGCGAAGACGATGGAGATTCACCACGACAAGCATCACCAGGCGTATGTAGACAAGGCCAATGCAGCCCTTGAAGGCACTGAGTTCGCTGAGCTCTCGGTAGAGGATCTCCTCGGTCGACTCAGTGATGTTCCTGAGGCCATCCGTGGCGCAGTCCGAAACAACGCAGGCGGGCATCACAACCATGTTCTTTTCTGGGAGTCGCTCTCACCTCAGGGTGGAGGCGATCCAGAGGGCGAGCTTGCCGCCGCAATCGATTCAACGTTTGGCTCAGCTG
>CALJKH010000084.1 GCA_937973575.1 uncultured Solirubrobacterales bacterium
CTACACGACGCTCTTCCGATCTTGCGACGAGCGCCGTCACGTAGTTGGCCGAGCCCGCCACGGCGGCCGCATTGTAAAAGCGCAGGAAGGTGTTGGTCTCGCGCGGCACGGACACGAGAAGGTGCCCTGACGCACAGCGGGCCATCTCAGCAACAGTGTGCTCTGGGTCCGGAACATGCTCAAGAACTTCGATCGCGGTTGACAGGTCGAACTCTCCGTCAGCGAAGGGGAGGTTGCCTGCTTCGACCGTTACGTACTCGAGGTTCGGACGCTGGCGCTTTACCCATTCGGCTTTGAGCTTCTCGTCATCGAGATCAACTCCAACGATGCGGCCTCCGTTGATCTGATCTGCCCACTGTTCCGTGAGGACACCTTCGCCGCAACCGACGTCAAGGATTGACTTAGGTGCTGCCTTGCCGAAGAGCTCCTCAAGGTTGCCCTCGAACCCGCTCATCAGGCGGCGTACGACTGGGTTGGTGGAGCCGTATTTGTCGAAGGTGTTCCCTGTGGGGACTTCCTCGTGTGCGTGATCAGTCATCGACCGAAATCCTTTCAGGGGCGGAGGTCGCGGCCTCGCTTACAGCTTGGTAGTGGGACGGTGGAATGCCAGCGTTCAGCTCAAGACGGCGGACGCGGTCAAGTGTTCGTACTGAGATCACTCGCTGTGCTGCGAGGAGGTCACCAATTACCCCGAGGGCTGCCATCAGTGCCGCAGTGTTGAAGAGGACAGCACCAAGGATCAAGGATTGGACATGACCGCCTCCCTTGCCCTCGGCATAGGCCCAGGTAAAGCGAACCCAGAGAGCAATTGCGCCAAGGAGTAGGACTACGGAGAGGCCCCAGAAAACCTTCAGTGGGTGGTATTGCGAATAGATCCTGAAGATTGAGAGTGAGTTGCGACGAACGTACGACCACATCGAAGGGAAGAGCCGTGATTCACGGGTCTTTGCATTGGTACGAATCGGCACATCGGTGACAGCAAGGTCCTGGTTACCAGCCTGAATGATCGTCTCAAGGGTGTAGGTGAACCTTGAAACGACGACGAGCTGCAGAGCTGCTTCGCGGTTGTAAGCGCGGAACCCTGAGGTCGTGTCAGAGACATTGGTGTTTGATGCCTGCCGGACGACCCATGAGCCGAGGCGTTGGAGTCGAATCTTGAGAGGGGAGAAGTGGGCAATCGTCTCGACCTGTCGGTCTCCGATGACCATGTCGGCCTCTCCGGCAACGATCGGAGCGACAAGCTTTTCGATGTCGGCGCCGTTGTACTGGTTGTCCGCATCAGTGTTGACAACGATGTCAGCTCCGAGCTTGAGTGCAGCGTCTACGCCCGCTTGGAACCCGGCTGCCAGTCCCTTATTGGCGGTGAACTTGACGATGTGGTCTACACCGCCGGCTCGGGCGACGTCAATAGTGCGGTCCGTGGAACCGTCGTCAATCACAAGCCATTCGACGACGTCAACACCAGGAAGTGTGCGGGGGAGGTCAGCGAGAGTCTCTGGAAGTGTCGCTTCCTCGTTGAAACACGGGATCTGGATGATTGCCTTCATCGGAGGGCGAGAATACCTGTGCGGATGGCACCAACGTCTGAGCGGGCGTGCAGGTGCGCCTCCGAATGCAAGCGCCCGGCTGTCTCCTTTGCGTTTGGGCTGCTTATCCTGAGAGGAGATGTCCGCCCACACATCAGACGACCTTGACTACCTTGAGCGTGCCGTAGAGCTTGCTGGGAATGGCCGTGGCGCCGTAAACCCCAACCCGCTTGTGGGCGCAGTTGTGGTTCGCGACGGGAAAGTTCTCGGTGAGGGGTGGCACGAGCGGTACGGAGGACCTCACGCTGAGGTCAACGCAATTTCGGCAGCTGGCGGACCTGAGGCCACTGTTGGGGCGACTATGTATGTGTCGCTCGAGCCGTGCTGCCATACGGGACGAACTGGCCCGTGTACTGAAGCCGTCATTGCTGCGGGGATCGCCCGGGTCGTAGTTGCCTCAGACGATCCAAGCGCGAAGGCAAATGGGCGCGGTCTGGGGATTCTTCGAGACGAAGGTGTCGAGGTCGAGCTAATCGATGGCCCGCTCCGCAAACGGGCAGAGGATCTAAATCAGCCATTCCGGAAGCACTCAAAGACTGGTCGGCCTTGGGTTCTCGCCAAGTACGCGTCGTCGTTGGACGGGAAGGTTGCGACAGCTGCTGGCGATTCGAAGTGGATCAGCGGTGAGGAGAGCCGCCTCCGAGTTCACCAGTGGCGGTCCGAAATTGATGCCGTTGCGGTTGGCATTGGCACTGCGATGGCCGATGACCCCGGCCTTGACGCACGCGATGTTGGAGCGACCCGTCAGCCACGCAGGATTGTCTTTGACTCCGCAGCTCAACTTGCATTGGATTCCAAACTCGTTGCAACGGCGGGGGAGATCCCTCTCACAGTTGTTGTTGGGCGGAGCGCTGACCGCGCTTCTGTTGACGCACTTGAGGCAAGCGGGGCAGAGGTCATCGTCGCAACTGGCGAAAACGACGCTGCCAAGGTGGAGTCGGCTCTCGACCAACTGGGGGAGCTCGGCGTCACCTCACTGATGCTCGAAGGAGGATCCAAGCTGGCTGGGGCATTTCTCGACGCAGGTGAGATTGACGAGCTGAGGATCTTCATTGCACCACTTCTATTTGGCTCCCACGGAGCACGGGATCCCTTCGAGGGCGCAGGAACTGACAAGGTTGAAGCTGCAAATCGAGTTCCAACACCGAACTTTGAGCGGGTAGGAGACGACATTCTCCTAACGACGACAATTAAGGAGTGGTGAGTTGTTCACAGGGTTGATTGAAGATCGTGGCTCGCTCGTTGTAAGCGAGGTCCTTGAGGGTGGAGGCGCAAGGCTCCGCTTCGCCTGCTCCTTTGGGAGCGAGATCACGCCAGGTGAGTCAATTGCAGTCAACGGTGTCTGCCTCACTGCGATGGATCCAGACTCCGAGGGCTTCGCGGCGGACACGATGGGCGTCACGCTTGAGCGGTCCTCGCTAGGAGACCTTCAACCAGGCGATCCAGTCAACCTTGAGCGGGCGATGATCGCCAACGGCCGTTTTGGCGGCCACATCGTTCAGGGACACGTCGACGGTGTGGGAGTCGTTTCGAGTATCCGTCCTGACGGCAACGCGGTCGTCGTTTCCATCGACGTGCCAGCCGACCTTCTTCGGTACATGGTTCCGAAAGGCTCAATCACCGTTGACGGCACTTCGCTAACTCTCGCTGAGGTCAGAGACAACGGATTTGATGTCTGGCTGATCCCCGAAACGCGCGAACGGACTAGGTTCGGGATCATTGAGGAAGGGATGCGCGTCAACTTAGAAGTCGACATCCTCGCCAAATACGTAGAGAGACTGAGTGAACGCCCTTGAGCCCTGAGAACCCAGACAGCCATTTCTCCTCAATCGAGGAAGCCATTGAGGACATCCAATGCGGTCGGATGGTCATCGTCTGCGACGACGAGGATCGCGAGAATGAAGGCGACCTAGTTCTCGCTGCCCAGTTCGCGACTCCCGAAGCGATCAACTTCATGATCCGGGAAGGGCGAGGACTCGTCTGTCTCTCAATTACTGCTGAGCGCTGCACGGAGCTCGGCCTCGAACTTCAAGCAGCTCGCAACCAAGATCCAATGAAGACTGCGTTCACGGTCGCGATTGACGCACGGGAGGGCACAACGACAGGAATTTCACCTGCCGAGCGAGCCCACACGATCCAAGTGGCTATTGCTCCGGATACGCGTCCTGATGACCTGATCCACGGCGGCCACCTCTTCCCACTCAAGGCCAAGGACGGCGGAGTGCTAGAGCGTGCTGGTCACACTGAGGCTTCAGTAGACCTTGCCCGGCTCGCGGGCCTTCATCCATCTGGTGTGATCTGCGAGATCGTCAACGACGACGGTTCGATGGCCCGTGTCGATGATCTCGTCGAGTACGGCAAGCGCCACAACTTGAAGATGATCACGATCAGAGATCTGATCGCCTACCGTCGGCGGAACGACCAGCTCGTTGAGAGGGTTGTCTCGACTGCGCTCCCAACCGGCTTTGGTGATTTCACTGTCGTTGGCTACCGATCGCTTGTTGACGGAAAGCACCACATCGCGATGGTGAAGGGTGATGTAGCCGGCCAGGAAGATGTCCTTGTGCGAGTTCACTCAGAGTGCCTGACAGGTGACGTCTTCCACTCGCTCAGATGTGACTGCGGCGAGCAGCTTGAGTCCGCGCTTTCAATGATCGAGACTGAACAGAAGGGCGTGCTCCTCTACCTCAGTCAAGAGGGCAGGGGAATTGGACTGCTCAACAAGCTCAAGGCCTACAAGCTCCAAGAGGAAGGGTTCGACACAGTTGAAGCCAACCTCAAGCTTGGCTTGCCAGCCGATCTTCGTGACTACGGAATCGGAGCACAGATCCTGACCGACCTTGGCCTGAGCAGCATCCGGATTCTCACTAACAACCCGAAGAAGATCATCGGCCTTGAGGGCTACGGGCTTTCAGTCTCGGACCAAGTTCCGATCATTGCCCAGGCAAACCCTCACAACGAGGCTTATCTGCGTGCAAAAGAGGATCGGATGGGGCATACGCTCCATCACCAAGGTGTCTCCTATGACGACGAGCTCATCGCCAAGGCGAAGGAGTCCCAGGGGGACAGCAAGTGAATCCCGGTGAGACAAGGTTCGCGATTGTTGCAGCAGATTTTTATGACGACCTCGCGGTTCGACTGATCGCAGGAGCACGCGCAGAGCTGACCGAAGCCGGGGCGACCCAGATCGATGAGTTCCGGGTTCCAGGTGCGTTCGAGCTGCCCCTTGCTGCCCATCAGGCGGCCAAGGCGGGGTATGGCGCTGTGATTTGTGTCGGTGCTGTGATCAGAGGTGAGACAGACCACTACGACTGGGTATGTGCTGAGGCCGCTCGCGGAATCATGCAGGTGGGCCTTGACACGGGTGTGCCGTGTGGCTTCGGAGTCCTCACTGTTGACAGCATGGACCAGGCCGTTGCTCGCTCAGGCGGCGACAAACGAGACAGTGGGCGACACGCCGCTGCCGCAGTTTTGGCCCAGTTGAAAATCGCTTCGGAATTGGGAGCTTGAGGACCTAACTCCGCAAGAAGCGCGGCCCTCTGTATCATCACCTCCAATGGCACGAATTTGTCACATTTGCTCGAAGGGTCCAGCCTTCGGAAATAGCCGCAGTCACTCCATGCGCGCAACGCGTCGTCGTTTCGACGCGAACCTTCAGCGTGTCCGGATTGACGACAAGGGCACGCCTCGCCGCGTTCATGTCTGCACGCGCTGCCTCAAGGCCGGCAAGGTAACCAAGGCTCGCTGAGGGCCGGTCCCCGGTCCGGGTGTCTGACCAGCCCAACTCACTCCAGAGGTTTAGGACGGTCGTCTCGGCCGCTCTTCTTGCGCTCGAAGCACGCCGCGAGGAGATAAACGACCTCAATGTCTTCCCTGTCGCCGACGGTGACACGGGCGACAACATGTCGAAGACACTTGAGGGAGTCCTCACTGAGCTGGACAGGTTGATCGAGCGGCAGGGCGAAGGTTCAATCGACTCCATTGGACGAGCAGAGATCGTTGATGCCGTCACCAACGCTGCTCTTCTCGGTGGGCGCGGCAACAGTGGTGTGATCCTCTCGCAGCTGATCCATGGGGCAGCTGAGGTGATGATCGACGATGACAAGCACGTCGACCCGATCATGTTGGCGCAAGCGATGAATCGAGCATCAGAGCAGGCGCGACGTTCTGTCACCGATCCGCGCGAAGGGACGATCCTCACCGTGATCGACGACATGGCCAAGAAGCTTCTGTCCCAGGTCGCAGAAGGTGCCGAGCCTCTGCCTGACGATGTCTCGGAGGAGACTCAGAACGCGGTGCTCGCCGAAGCACTTGAGTCCGCAGTTACGGCCGGTGATGAATCAGTCAGCCGAGGCCCAGAGCTTCTTCCAGAGCTGAATGAATTCGGAGTCACCGCCGATGCCGGCGGTTACGGCCTAGTCGTGATCTTCGCGGGCATCGTTGCTGCTCTCAAGTCCGGCGACGCGCCAGAGGTGTCCCACCACGCGGCGCCACGGGAGAAGCCACGCGAGTCGGCGCACGCCTCAACCACTTTCCAGTACTGCGTCAACTTCGCGGTCGTTGGCGACTCTCTGGAGCGGGAAGAATTCATCCCGCAGCTCGAGAGCCTCGGCGACAGCCTGATGGTTGTCGGCAGCCGCAGCGGCTCTGTCTTGAGAGTCCATGTGCACGCCAACGATGTGAGTGCGGTCGAGTCTGTCTTCGACGGCCGAGGCGAGCTCCGTGACA
This sequence comes from uncultured Solirubrobacterales bacterium, assembly GCA_937973575.1. GTDB lineage: Bacteria > Actinomycetota > Thermoleophilia > Solirubrobacterales > Solirubrobacteraceae > WLNJ01. The sequence goes on from CALJKH010000084.1 coordinate 6,315, forward strand.
TTGAGGTCGCTGACATGTTCGCTCAGATCGATGCTCGTACCCGGCGGCTGCGTGATGCACGGTCTCTGGTTCTCGCGGTGGTTGCCGGTGAGTCAATGCGGGCAGTGTTCGAGCGAGACCCGTCAGTGGTCGTCCTCGACTGCGGATCGAGCCTGAACCCGTCGACGGAGGAACTGCTGGACGCAATCCATGCTGCCCCTGTTGAGGAGATCGTCGTGCTCACCAGCTCATCGAACGTAACTCCCGCCGCGATGAAAGCCGCCGAGATGAGCGGGCGGGAAGTGGTTGTCGTGGAAACCGCAACTGTTCAGGAAAGCCTTGCCGTGCTTCACCATCACTATGCGGACTCGGCAGCGCAGGACAACGCGCGCTCAATCAGGTCAGCTCTTGATGCGATTACCTCGGCTGGAGTAGCTCCTGCCGACAAGGATGATCCCAACGGCCGCTACACCAAGGGAGATGCAGTCGGGTTCGTCGGTGGCGACCTGATCGCGTGGGGTGACCCGGTTGAGACGCTCGGCAGCGTGCTGGCGGCTCTCCCCAAAGACGCTGAGATTGTGACGCTTGTCGAGTCTGAGCTTTCGCCCTTTGATGGTCAGGCACTTGCTGCCGCCGAGTCAGCATTCGAAGAGGTTGAACACATTGCGGCTGGCCACCCCGGTTGGTGGCTCCTAATTACTGCCGAGTAGCGCTGTTACGACCGTTGGTCTAGCCAGACTTCACTGGCGAGAGCAGTGACAGAGATAACCCCGCCGCCCGGTTTCGCCTCCACTGACGTCCCTTCCTGGGACGCGCTGCTTTCTGCGCCGTGGCGGTCCCCACGCCCATCGCTACTTGAGGCGCCAGTAAAGGCCCGTGGGCCGAAGGCATCGTCTGGCCTCTCGGCGCTCCGAATTGACACTGTCGGAGACCTCTTGAGCCACTATCCCCACCGTCACGAGGACCGCGGTGAGGTCCTTACCGTCTCCCAGCTGAAGTCCGGGCAAGACGCCACTGTGGAGGTGGAGGTGAGGTCCGTGGAAACAAGGCGGGCCTGGAAGCGCAACGGACTTGTTCTCACAGTGGCGACAGTTGCGGATTCGACTGGGCCGCTGGAGGCCGTCTGGTTCAACCAGCCGTGGGTCGGTCGTGCGCTTAAGCCCGGCGCCCGGCTTGTCTTGCATGGTCGGTACGAGGGGAAGACGAAATTCAGGGTGGCCGAACACGAGATGGGCGGCGCTGGAGCGACCGATGCGACCACGGGAATAGTTCCGGTCCACCCTGCAAGCGACGGCATGCCACCCCGGCGCCTGCGTGAGTTAGTCCAAAGCTTCCGGAAACTGGTGGCAGACATCCCCGAGTCGCTTCCGGCAAGGCTGCGCGTTAGCCATGGCTTTCCTTCAATCAATGACTCGGTGGACGCGATCCACTTTCCAGCTCATGAGGGTGCCCACGAAGTTGCCCGACGACGCCTTGCCTTCGACGAGCTACTCGGAGTTCAGCTCGATCTACTTATGCGTCGGGCGGCAACGGGCGGGGGTGCTCCTGCCCCAGTGATTGAGGGGGACGGGGCAGTTGTTGACAATTGGATCGCAGGGCTTCCCTTCGTGTTGACAGGAGACCAGCAGCGTTCGATCGAAACCCTCGATCAGGAGATGTCAACCAGTGTTCCTATGACTCGCCTTTTGATGGGTGAGGTTGGATCAGGCAAGACAGTTGTTGCGCTCCATGCTCTCCTGCGAGCAGTTGAGGCCGGCTATCAGGGAATGCTGATGGCGCCCACCGAGACACTCGCCAACCAGCATGTTCGGAGTATTGAGCGACTTCTTGCTGGGACCCCGGTCTCGTTCTCTCTACTTACTGGTTCAACCCCCGCCGCGGCTCGTAGAGAGATATTGAACCGGCTGGAAGGGGGAGAGCTTTCAATCCTTGTTGGAACGCACGCGCTACTTGAGCCAACTGTGAATCCGGCACGGCTGGGAGTCTGTGTTGTAGACGAGCAGCACCGTTTTGGGGTGCGGCAACGCGAACGGCTCGCGACTAAGGGCGCGTCCGGTACCCAGCCACATGTTCTCCACATGACTGCGACGCCGATCCCTAGGACGCTCGCTCTTGCGGCCTACGGCGACCTTCAAACGATGAGGATCACTGAGCTTCCTCCGGGAAGGACCCCGATAGAGACCCACATAGTTGATGGGGCTGTAGCTAGGCGTCGGGCCTATGAGCGGATTCGCGAGGAGGTCGCGGAGGGGCACCGGGCGTTTGTTGTCTGCCCGCTCGTCGAAGCGTCAGAGGCGCTTGAGGCGAGCGCTGCTGTTGAGGAGAGAGATCGGCTCGAGTCCGGGCCGCTGGCCGGGCTCCGTCTAGGCCTTCTACACGGCCGGATGTCCTCTGCTGAGAAGGACGCGGCGATGAACGACTTTTCCGAGGGGAGGACTGATGTCCTCGTTTCGACCACAGTCATTGAGGTTGGGGTAGATGTCCCTGACGCAACAGTGATGTTGGTTGAAAACGCTGAGCGGTTCGGCCTTGCCCAACTTCATCAGTTGAGGGGTCGCGTCGGGCGCGGTGAACATCCAGGGCTTTGCCTGCTGGCCGGGTCGAAGGATCGAAGGCGTTTGGTCGCGATGGCCAACAGCAACGATGGGTTTGAGCTTGCCGAGTTGGACCTTGAGCTTCGCGGCGAGGGCGACCTTACCGGCACCCGTCAGTCAGGACTACCCCGTCTTAAGGCCGCGCTGCTGCCAGCCGACATTGATCTGCTTGAGCTTGCTCACAGCACCGCTGGGGAAATGCTTGCCGAGTTTCCTGGGTTGGAGGCTCCAGAGTGCGCGTTGCTTCGGGAGCTGCTGCCAGCCTCTCAAGACGAGCTTCCGTCGGACCGAATCGCGGCCTGACAATGCTGAGGGTAATCAGCGGCGAGTGGGGAGGGCGCAAGATCTCTGTTCCACCCGGCAAGGGAACGAGGCCCACTTCGGAGCGAGCCAGAGAGGCGCTTTTCTCGAGCCTTGCTCTCGAGGGCGGCGAGACGGTTTTGGATCTGTTCTCCGGTAGCGGCGCGCTTGGGATAGAGGCCTTGTCGAGAGGGGCCGCGTCGGCTGTCCTGGTTGATTCATCTTCCTCTGCCGCGCGGTGTATCCGAACCAATCTCGATCTCCTGAAATGTTCTGCGGCGCGCATGGTCGAAGCCGACTGGGAGGTTGCCTGTCGCAATCTGGCCAGAGATGGCGCTGTGTTTGACATTGTTTTCATTGATCCTCCGTGGGCTCAATGTCAGGAGGTTGGTCCGCTGATTGCTCCCGCTCTAAAGCCGCTTCTAAGTGATGCGGCCCGAGTGATCTGCGAATCACCGGCAGCGACTCCGATGGAAGTAGACCTGCCACTGCTGCGGGAAAAGCGCTACGGCGATACGCTCCTGCGCTTCCATGGCACCAAGTAACCGAATTGCAGTCTGCCCCGGGTCATATGACCCAGTGACGAACGGTCACCTCGATGTAATCGAGCGTGCGTCGCTGATCTTCGATGAGCTCGTCGTGGCAGTTGTCAACGTTTCAGTCCGCAAGAACAAGCCGCTGTTTGAGATCGAGGAGCGCATGGACTTCATTGCTGATGCCACCAAGCACCTCGGAAATGTCAGTGTTGAGCCGTTTTCGACTCTGGTCGTTGACTTCGCACAGCAGCGTGGGGCAAAGACGATCGTTAAGGGACTTCGAGCAATCTCAGACTTCGAATACGAGTTCGAAATGAATCAGCTCAATCGCCAACAGGCTCCGGATATTGAGTCGATGTACCTCATGTCGTCTCCCAAATACAGTTTCATTAGTTCTAGTGGCATCAAAGAGCTCGCCACATTTGGCGGGAAAATCGACGGCATGGTCACAGCTCGTGTGGCAGCCCGCTTGCAGGAAGAGCTCTCCCGATAGAAGGCGTAACACTTTCTGCAGCGAAAGGAAGGCCCAATGGACGTTCTAGTACTAATTGACAAGCTTGATGATCTAGTCCACAACTCGAAGCAGGTCCCGCTTACGGACCAGGTTCGCGTTGACAAGGAGGAGATCTACGACCTGCTCGACCAGATGCGTGCCACGATCCCTGAAGAGATCAAGCAGGCTCGTTGGATCGTGAAGGAGCGCCAAGAGATGCTGGCCGAGGCCAAGCGTGAGGCCGAGCGCATTCTCGCAGAGGCCCGAGAGCGTCAGGAGCAGTTGATCTCTGACCAAGAGGTCACGCGTGAGGCTGAGCGTGCCGCGGAAGACATCATTGAGGACGCCCGCGCCCGTGAGCGTGAGATCCGTCTGGGCGCAGAGGACTATGCAGACGACGTTCTGCACAGCCTTGAGGAAAACCTCAGCAAGTTCATTTCAGCAGTGCAGCGTGGGCGCGACCGGCTTGCCGGCCGTGACGATCGCCTCGACGACTAGTCGTCAGAGCGCACCGCAAGTCCGTTAAAAGGTAGGTTCCGGCCATGGCTGGAACCTCCGAGCGCTTGCGCAATGTCACCGCGACGATTTCAACTCTCGTCTCGTCGGGAATTGTTGGTCTTGAGCGGCCCGATAAGACGGTGCGCGCTGTGTCAGCTCTGGCCAAGTTCGGCCCCTCGGCGGCAGCGGCTTTGGAGATGGCTGCCGTCCGCAAGCCAGACACCATCGCGGTCATTGACGATGATGGAATCCATACATGGGGTGACCTAGGCGACAGGGCATCTGCTCTCGCTCGTGCGCTTCACCAGCGTGGCATCAAGGCTGGTTCGGCAGTGGGCACAATGCTCCGCGACCAGGCTGATTTCCCCGTAGCTGTCGCCGCCGTCTCGCGCATCGGAGCCGACCTGATTCTTCTCAATACATCGTTCGCTGCCCCTCAGATTGGCGGCGTCGTTGAGCGTGAGGAGGTCGAGCTGGTGATCTGCGACGCTGAGTTCGAGGGGCTAATGAAGGCTGCTGGAGTCGAGGTGCCGATCATGCTTGCTGGGTCTCAGTCAGATGAGGCTGGCTCTGAATCGGTGTCAGATGCGGTGCGTACTGCACCCTCTGAGGAGCCTCCAACCCCTGAGACTCCCGGACGAACGGTGATTCTGACCTCAGGCACTACGGGGACCCCTAAGGGTGCTCGCAGAGGGAAGCAGCCAGGCCTTTCAGAGATGGCAGCTCTTCTCGACAAGATTCCGTACCGAGCTGGCGAGACAACTGTCATCTCGGCGCCGCTTTTCCACTCATGGGGCTTTGCCAACATGACGATTCAAATCGCGCTCGGCAACACGATGGTTCTTCGTCGCAAGTTCAGCCCGGCCCAAACGGTTGAGGACGTCAATCGTTACGACGCGAGCGGCCTTGTTGTGGTTCCGGTGATGCTCAAGCGCATGCTTGAACTGGATGAGAATCAGCGAGCTGTAGCTCCAGGAACTTTGCGGATTATCGCTCTCAGCGGCTCTGCCTTCCCGGCCGACCTCGCCCTGGCTGCGGCCTCGGAGTACGGCCAGGTCTGTCACAACCTGTACGGCAGTACCGAGGTCGCGTGGGCGACTATTGCGACCCCAGAGGACCTGCGCGAAGCACCAGGATGTGCCGGTAAGCCACCGCGAGGCGTTCTAGTGACACTTGTTGACGAGGAAGGCAGCGAGGTTGCCCAAGGCGAGCGTGGACGGATCTTTGTTGCCAACGAAATGCTGTTTGAGGGCTACACCGGCGGTGGTGGCAAGGAAGTGCTTGAGGGCATGATGAGCACTGGCGATGTTGGCTACTTCGACGAAGGCGGCCGTCTGTTTGTTGAGGGCCGCGACGACGACATGATCGTTTCGGGTGGCGAGAATGTCTTCCCTGAAGAGGTTGAGGACTGCATCAATTCACACCCTGCAGTTCTTGAAGCTGCAGTCGTTGGTGTGCCCGATGAGGAGTTTGGGCAGCGTCTCCGTGCAGCGGTCGTCCTTAATGGGGGTGCGACCGCTACAGCCGACGAGCTCTCTTCCCATGTCAAGGAGCAGCTGGCCCGCTACAAGGTCCCTCGCGAGATTCTCTTTCTCGACGAACTTCCCCGTAATGCCACCGGCAAGATCTTGCGCCGCCGGATCGCTGAGCTCTGACCGCTAGTCTCGTCGCCGTGAGCGACACAGTTATTGATCTCGGCAGCAAGCGCATGGCGCCCGGTGAGGGACGCAGAGTTGAACTCAGCATTCCCGTTCCAGAGATCGAACTTGGCGGCAACACCTATGTGGCAGATCCCCAGCCAGTTGCGGCACGTCTCGAGATAAGTAAGACGCTCGGGGATGGCTGGGCCTTCAGGCTCTCAGCGGCGGTTGTGTTGGCAGGTCCCTGCACCCGCTGCCTTGCTCCGGCGCTTCCCACCATTGAGGTTGATTCGCGTGAGGTCGATCGGCCAGGGGGAGGCGAGGAGCTTGAGTCGCCTTACCTTGATGATGAGGAACTTGATGTTGGGGAATGGCTTAAGGACGCAGTGGTGCTCGGCATGCCAACTGCGGTTCTGTGTCACAGCAACTGTCCGGGGCTCTGCGAGGAGTGCGGTGTTCGGCTCGCGGAGGTAGGCCCAGACCACCAGCACGAGAAGCCGTTAGATCCCCGTTGGGCGGCACTCCGCGACCTTCAAGACTGAAGACTGCCCACTACTGGTACGCTGACACGACTATGGCAGTCCCAAAGCAGAAGCAATCCCACTCACGCACCAATAAGCGCCGCTCGCAGCACCGCGCCGCCGTGCCTACTGTGAACGCCTGCGAGTCATGCGGAGCTCCACGCATCCCGCATCGGGTCTGCCCATCCTGCGGCACCTATGGTGGCCGTCAGGTTGTAGCTGGCTCCTGATCTAGTTAGGCCCATGGTCACTGTTGCGGTTGATGCCGGGGGTGCCGACAAGGGCGCTGCTGAGGTTGCCGCCGGCGCGGCCGAAGCTGTTCGGTCTGGCCGGATCAAAGTTGTCCTCTTCGCTGATCCTGAAGCTGTAGGTTCGCTCCCAGGCGGAGTTGAGCTGCGACCCGCGCCAGTTTCGATCGCCAAGGTTGCCGATCCGGCAGCCGCGGTCCGAACGACTCCCGACGCATCTGTCGTTCAAGCTGCGAGAGCAGTCGCTGCTGGGGAGGCTGATGCTTTTGTCTCCGGGGGCTCGACCGGCGCGGCCTTAGCCGCCGGCGTTCTGCACATTCGCAGGCTTCCAGGGGTTTCCAGACCAGCGCTTGCCTTGCTGGTCCCAGTACCGGGGGCGCCAGTGCTGCTGCTCGATGTCGGAGCGAGTACCGAGGTTCGGGTTGATCGACTCGTTCAACATGCGCACATGGGCGCTGCGTTTGGTGAGGCCGTGTTCGGAATGGAAGCTCCTCGGGTTGCTCTTCTGTCAAACGGTGAGGAGCCAACGCGCGGCACCCCGGATGTTGTCGAGGCGCACGCGATCCTGAGCCTCGATGAGAGGCTTAACTTCGTTGGGAACGTTGAGGGTGTTGGTATTGCCGACGGGCGGGCTGACGTCGTTGTGACGGACGGCTTCACCGGCAATGTGGCGCTCAAACTGATGGAAGGCGTTTCGTCTGCGGTTGTTGGGGCTATCAAGAGCGCCGCGACTTCAGATGCGCGCGCTGCTGCAGGGGCTTTGCTGATGCGTCCAGCCCTTGGCGGGTTGCGGGACCAGCTTGATCCTGAGAATCACGGTGGTGCCCATCTACTCGGCCTTCGCAAAGTGGCTGTAGTTCCGCACGGCAGGTTCGGTGCGACTGGTTGGGCTCGTGCGATTGAGCTCGCCGCCGACGCCGTCGAATCTGATGCGGTGGCGAAGACTGAAGCTCAGCTGAAGCTCGCTGGAGTTCTCCGAGGTAGCTAGGGGCATCCGGTTGTTCCACTAGCTTGCGCGCCCTGATGACGCGTGACGATGTACTTGAACTTGTGCGGACCCACCTTGCCGATGAGCTGGGGGTTGACGCTTCCAATATTTCCGACTCGACCAACCTTCGTGACGACCTTGAGGCTGACTCGTTAGACCTATACACGCTGCTGCAAGAGGTCGAGGACAGGCTGGGGATCAAGATCGCGGATGATCAAGCTGCTGACATTGAGACTGTTGGCCAGGCTGTCGATCTGATCCTTGCCACCGGCTCGCAGGGCGGCTGAGCACCAGTGGACCTCGGCGAGCTGCTCGCCAAGCTTCCAGATGAAGCGGTCCGCGCAGCGACCGCCCACTCAAGTTGGTCGCGGCCGCGCAGCGAGAGCTATGAGCGCCTCGCATTTCTAGGAGACAGCGTTCTTGATTTCATCGTCACCAATCACCTCGACGCCAACTTCAGCCGTGCAGAGTTCGGGCCCGGTGTGCTCACACGGATTCGCGCGCAAGTCGTTTCGGACGATTCATTGAGGGC
>CALJKH010000085.1 GCA_937973575.1 uncultured Solirubrobacterales bacterium
TCGAAGCAGATGCGCGCTACCAAAATCGTTTGCACGATCGGTCCTGCCTCAAGGGACCCTGAGGTACTAGTTCGCATGGTTGAGGCCGGCATGGATGTAGCCCGGCTCAACTTCTCGCACGGGTCACTTGAAGAGCACGCCGAGAACATTCAACGCATCCGCGACGCCGCCAAGCGCGCCGGCCGTTGGGTGGCAGTTCTGCAGGATCTGCCCGGTCCCAAGCTCCGCATTGGCCCGCTTGTAAACCAGCGAGTTGAGCTTGCGGCTGGCGAGTCGCTGGAGATCGTCTGCGGCGAGGAGTTTGAGGGTGACGCGCGCAGAATGTCAATGTCATGGCCCGGCCTTGCCGAGGCACTGTCAGTCGGAGAGGATGTGTACCTCGCAGACGGGCTCGTACGCCTTGAAGTGACAGGCCTCCCCGGTGGTGGAGTTATCCAAACCCGGATCGAAGCTGGTGGATCAGTTGGTGCCCGCGGCGGCCTCAACGTCCCGGGTGAGGCTGCAGCCCTTCCTGCAGCATCTGACGAGGACTTTGAACTTCTTAAGTTCGGTGAGAAGCAAGGCGTTGACCTAGTCGCTCTCTCCTTCGTTCGCTCAGCAGATGACATCGCGAAGGTGCGCGAGCGCAGCCGCATCCCGATCGTCGCCAAGATCGAGAAGCCACAGGCGGTTGACCGTGCTGAGGAGATCGTCAAGGCTGCCGACGCAGTGATGATCGCCCGAGGCGACCTTGGCATTGAGCTGCCTCTGCCAGAGGTGCCGATCATCCAGAAGCGGATGATCGCCCTCGCTGGCCGCTACGCACGCCCTTCAATCACTGCCACTCAAATGCTTGACTCGATGACCCACTCAGCTCGCCCGACCCGCGCTGAGGTGACCGATGTCGCCAACGCGATCCTTGACGGCACTGACGCGGTGATGCTCTCCCAGGAGACTGCGATCGGTAAGTACCCAGTTGAGGTTGTGAAGATGATGGACTCAATCGCCCGCGCTACTGAGCCTTCGCTTCCTCTTGAAGATTGGAACGAAACAAGGGTGGAGCGCGACGCCCGCGACCCGGCCTACTCAATCGCCCACACTGCAGCTGAGTCAGCGCGCGACTTGAACCTCGCAGCGCTAGTCATCCCGACTCTCTCGGGACGATCAGTTCGCCTCGTTTCAGCTCATCGCCCCAACGTGCCGATCTACGCCCTCTCACCTGGCCGCGAGACAGTTCGCCGCTGCAACCTGATCTGGGGAGTTACAGCAGCGGAAATGAAGCGTCATGAGATCACCGAGGATTTGATCGCCGACGCAGCCGTTCGAGCAGTTGAAGAGGGCTGGGTTAAGCCCGGTGACAGGATTGGAATTACCGCTGGTCTGCCAAGCGGTATGCCGGGGACTACGAGCCTGTTTCAGGTGCAGACCGTTCGGGCAGCCGGCGACGTCTCTCACGGAGAATGGGAACGAGGCCGATAACGGCCATTAACCCGATCACTGCGAAGGCAATGATCGCTTCTGGTTTGTTCAAGTTTGAGATTGACCCGCCTAGAGCCGTATAGGCGAACGCTCTTGGTGAGCAGCCGATCATGGTTGCCAGCGCAAAGTCACGCAGTCGCACCGGTGTTAGCCCGGCGGCGTAGTTGACAGCGTTGTAAGGAGCACCCGGTGCCAAGCGGGCGTAGAAGACACTGCGGAAGCCTCTGTCACCGATCCACTCGCGAATCGCGTTGAGTCGCGGGCCGGCTAGGTGCTCAACTGCATCGTGTGCCCACCAGCGGCTGATCGAAAAGGCGAGGACCGCACCAAGGGTGGCGGAGAGGATCGAGATTGGCGTGCCGAGCCCGACGCCAAACAGCAGGCCGCTAGCACCGGCTAGGAGCGGCCCGGGAATGAAGAGCACAGTCAAGCTGGCGCTGACAAACACGAAAACAACTGGTGCCCAAGGGCCAGCGTCATCAACCCTGTCGCGCACTTCCTTCGCATCAACTCCTGAGAAGAGGAAGAAGGCGATGCAGGCGCCGATAAGCAGTGCCAAGCCGCAGAGGCGCAGGAGCGCTCGGCGGCGAGTCAAGTCAGATCACCGCTCGACGATTGAGCCAGGTACAAGGTCGTCGCTGCCATCAGGCCAGCGCACCCAAGCCTTATGCCCGCCGTCGTAATCAGGACCGAGCAGAATTAGTTCGGCTTCCTCTTCCATCACCTTGCACTTGCCTGAGCCCTCTGGGTCAAGGCCGCGCCAGATGCGGACAAACTGGTTTTCCTCAAGCTCACGCGCGACTGTGGATGGCTCACGGTGGCCAGGGCGGATGACAGTTTCTGGCGGAAGTGCAAGGAGCACGTCCATCACTGAAGCCTTCAAGTCCTCAAAGGTTGTGTGGCCGGGGGCCCTAACGCCACCAACTGAGCCCTCAAAGAGAGTGTCGCCAGTGAAGACCTCGTCAGCCTCGTCGCGTTTAAGGACGAGCGCGACCATTCCGGCGGTGTGGCCGGGTGTGAGGAGGAGGTCAAAGGTCAGGCCACCAAAGGTGATCGACTCGCCTGGAGTCAGGTCGCCGGTTGTGCCCTCTGTCAGCTCACGCTCAATTGGGTGCGCAAGTACTGGAGTCCCGGGGTGCGCCTCCAAGACCTTTGCCAGCTCAGCAATGTGGTCGAAGTGGTGGTGAGTGAGGAGAATCGCTGCCAAATTCGCACCCGATTCATCGAGCTTCTTAAGCAATGGCTCAACCGGCCCGCCGGCGTCAATCAGCACTGCAGTGCCGCCCGGTTCGTCTACGACGAGGTAGGTGTTGGACAGCCAGTCTGGGTGCTCTGAGCGTTCAATAATCATTGGCCCATCCTAAACGGAGTGAAACCCCTTGCTTCCGCCACAGTCGTCCATAGGCTGGTGGGGTGCGCTTAATCCACACCTGTTACCGCGTGCTCGACCTTGAGCGCTCAAAGACCTTCTACGAAGCCCTTGGCTTTGAGGAGATCGGCCGCATGCCAATTGGTGATGAGGCGACGAACCTGTTCATGAACCTTCCTGGCGACGGTGATGAGCCACGGTTGGAGTTGACTCTCAACCACGATCGCACTGAGCCATATGAGATCGGTGACGGCTACGGCCACATTGCCCTGGCAGTTGGTGACCTTGATGCATGCCTTGAACGCCTTGGAACTCTCGGGATTGACCCTGAGCGGCCGCCTTACACAGTTCGTGAGGGTGGCACCCGACTTTGCTTTGTGCGCGATCCGGACGATTACCGGATCGAACTTCTCGGCCGAGACTGATTTCCATGGCACTGAAGCGGACGATCGTTACCGACCTTGGGTCTAACTCGTTCCGGATGGTCGTCTTCGAATCTGAGGCTGACCGCTGGTGGCGCCGAAGCGACCAGCTGCTCGAGACAGTGCGCATTGGCGAGGGGCTTGATGGCACCGGCGAGCTAAGCCAAGCCGGTATCGAGAGGGGACTGCGAGCAGTTGGGCTTTTTGATCACGCGCGTCGCGCATTTGGGATTGATGTGGCCGACACGATCTGCGTCGCGACCAGTGCCATCCGTGATGCGCGCAACGGCCAAGAGTTCATCTCGCGCGCTGAGGCTCTGAGCAGCGTCCCGATCCGCGTCTTGAGTACCTCTGAGGAAGCCCGCTACGGAATGCTCGCCGCAGTCAACTCAACATCCCTGACCGACGGCTGGACGCTCGACATCGGCGGCGGCAGCATGCAGCTCTGCCAAGTGGAAGGGCGCAGGTCCGAACGGGCCTCGTCCTGGCCGCTGGGAGCAGTTCGCATGACTGAGCACTTCTTCAACCAAGGCGGTGATGAGCCGACAGACCTTGATGCGATGAAGGCTCTCCGCAAGTACGCAACCAAGATGCTTGAAGAGGACGGGCTGCCAAACAAAGGTGGCGGCATGGCCGGCGTTGGCGGTGCCATTCGCAACCTTGCAGCCGCAGCACGAAATGAGGACGACCTGCCCTCAGTTGGCGTTCAGGGTTACCAGCTGACGGGCGACAGGCTTGACGACCTAATCCACAGGCTTGCGGCCCTTCCACCGTCCAAGCGCGGTGGAGTGCCCGGAATCAAGTCAGGGCGAGGGGAGATCATCCTTGCCGCTGCGATCACAGTGCGCGCTGCGATGACTGTCACCGGAGCTGAGGCGATCGAGGTAACTGAGGCTGGCCTGCGCGAGGGAATCTTCTTTGAGCGCTATCTGAAGCCCGCCGACCCACCACTTTTCCCAGATGTGCGCGGAGCCAGCGTTCGCAACCTTGCGTTGCAACATCGCGTCGATGTGGCCCACGCTGAGCACGTCGCAAACCTTTGCCTTGGTATGTACGACTCGCTCAAAGACACTGACGCTCAGATTGGCGGGGGGACGATTCGAGAGTTGCTCTGGGCTGCCTCAATGCTGCACGACGTTGGCAAGACAATTGACTACGACGACCACCACCTGCACTCGCGCTACATGATCCTTGGCGCAGGCCTGCCCGGCTACTCGCCACGGGAGCTAGCGCTAATTGCGCTGCTTGCCCGCTTCCATCGCAAGGGCAACCCTGAGCCCAACGGGTTGGGAGTGCTCCTTGAAGAGGGTGACCGGGAGCGACTCAAGAAATGCGCAGTGCTCCTGCGGATCGCAGAGTTCCTTGAGCGGGGCCGCGACGGCTCAGTGCACGGCGCACGGCTCGTGCCTAACGGCAGAGGGATTCATCTGGAGCTTGACGCTAACGACGATGCTGCTCTTGCCCGCTGGGGCGCAGAGCGACAGGCCGGGCTTTTCGCCGATGCGTTCGGCCGTGCCCTTCTAGTCGCCTAAGCGAAGGGGCCGTCAGGCAGCTCCTGCGGCCCACCCGGGCCGACAGGTACTACAAGCGGTTCAACCGGAGCGTCTTGGAACGCTTCCAGCGCTTCCTCAATGCCAAACGCTGAGCCGTCGCAATGGATGCGGAAGCGCTTGGGCTGCACTCGCTCGTCAGGAACCACCGGAACTCCAAACATCTCATCCCAGCCAAAGAGCTCGTGATTGGCAGGGTTCAGGAGGATCGCCTTTGCGGGCATTGGACAGGTCGAATCGTGATGGGCAAGGCCTGCCTTCACGAATGCCTGCATTTCCTCTTCGAGACCCATTGCTTCCAGTCTGACAAAGCTCCGCCAGATTCGCGACGGATGAAATGTCGAAGCGATTGAAACGGGCAACTGCTCGGAGTACAGTTATTTTGGTGAATCGGATCTTTCCAATCCTGATCGCCGCGGTTCTAGCCTTTCCTAGCGCCGCGTCAGCAACCGAGCGCGTCCACGTCATTCCGGGGTTTGACGGCGCCGTGAACTCAATCACGGCTCCAGCGGCCGACGGGACTCGCTATGTCGGCGGCGGCTTCACTGCCTTCAATGCGATCGGGGCGCGCGGCGCCGCGGTGGTAAGCCCCGAGACTGGTGAAGTTGATCGCCGCTTTCCCCAAGTCGTCAGTAGCGATTGGTACTTGAACGACGCCGTCGTAAAGGTTGCAGTTCCCGATGGAAGTGGTGGCTGGTACATCGGAGGCGATTTCGAAGCTGTGGACGACACGCGTGTCATCAATGCTGCGCACATACGGGGCGACGGATCACTCGACTTCAGCTGGCGTCCGGACCCTGACGGCGAGGTGCTTGCGATCGCAGTTTCAGGGTCAACTGTCTATATCGGTGGACGCTTCAAGAAGGCCGGCGGCGCAACGCGGAAAGGCATCGCAGCGATCGGGACGGACGGCAAGCTCGCGGCGTGGAACCCTAAGCTGGATGGAGCGGTGGCCGCGATCGCCGTCGTGGGGCCCACTGTCTACTTCGCCGGCGGTTTCAGCAAGGTTGGGATCGCATTACGTCGGAGTGCGGCCGCCGTTGGAGTTGACGGCACCCTTAAGCCTTGGAATCCCGGCCCGGCTGCCGTCACCAATGGAGGTCGAGTTTGGAGTCCGGGCGTTGTCTATAGCCTTGCGGTATCAGGTTCTACCGTCTACATGGGGGGCTTCTTCGACCATGTTGGTGGACATGTACGGAAGAACCTCGCCGCTGTCGGAACTGACGGTGTGCTGCAGTCCTGGGACCCCCGGCCGAACTTGGGAGTAAACGCGATTCAAGTGGAAGGTTCCGATGTGTATGTCGGCGGGCTCTTCACTCAGATTGCTGGCAAGCCGCGTTTAGGAGCGGCCATGATTGGACACGACGGCAAGTTGAGCGACTGGACCCCAGCGCTCAGTGACTGTGGCTATGAGTCGACATGCGCCATAACCTCAATTGCCTTGCGCGACGGTGTGATCTATCTCGCCGGGGCCTACGGGTCGGCCGCAGGAAAGCTCCGTAAGGGGATCGCCGCATTCGGAAAGGACGGCAGCCTCCTCGACTGGTACCCGAATCCGCGCGGGGGTGAGAATTCCTCGCTTATCGCAGCATCAGACTCGGGCCTCTACCTGGCCGGGGACTTCACATCGATCGGGGGCGAGTCAAGGACCGGGCTTGCCGCTCTTGATGCCGACGGCCGCTTGCTTCCCTGGAACCCCGATCTACCAATGAAAATCCCGACTGGCTTGGGTGCATCCGGCGTTACCTCTCTGGCGCTTGCGGGGTCGGCTATCTACTTCGCAACCCAATCCGGATTTAAGGGATCTGATGGCGAGGACAGGGGCGGGGTCGCGGCCATATCCACCGACGGAACCCTTCTGCCTTGGCATCCTGATGTCGGCGGCGTCTCGTCCCTCGCGGTTGTCGGCTCAACTGTTTACATCGGAGGCGAGTTCAGTGATGTCAACGGGCACATCCGCAGTCATGCCGCAGCCGTCGGTGTTGACGGAACCCTTCTGCCGTGGAACCCGCGTGTCTCCGACGATCCCAACTCGGGCACAGTGTCCAACGGCGTCACGCACATCAAGGCCGCCGGCTCGACGGTCTATCTGGCGGGCGACTTCGTCAAAGTCGGGGGTAAGCCACGGCTGGGCTTCGCAGCAGTCAACGCTGATGGCACCGTGAGCGACTGGAACCCGCAGGCCAAGGGGTGGTGGATTGAGCGAGACAAGCAGTGGACGATCCGAGGCTTCAGCAACCTCACCGTTTCCGGATCGACCGTTTACCTGCTCGGCGATTTCGGGCAGGTCTTGGGCAAGGCAAGAGACGGATTAGCTGCCGTCAGCACCGACGGCAAGCTCCTCGACTGGAACCCGACCTTCGAGGGTGGAGAGCCGGTTTCGTTCCAGGTCAGCGACTCGGTCGCTTATGTCGGGGGCTACTTCACGAAGGTCAACGGGCAGGCGCGTAGCGGACTGGCGTCATTCGGCCAGGACGGGACCTTAACCAGCCGGACTCCATCTGTGAGGCGTTTCCCTGAATATCCGTCAGTTACATCGGGCAGCGCGCCGTCGGCGGATTCCAGTGCGATTGAGGACGGCGTGGGTGTAATCGTCTCGCCTGGGGACGGGGTCTTCCTCTCATGCGGCCAAGGAGTGATCAACGGCAAGTCGTGCGATGGCTTTTTCTCAGTGGGGCCTGAAGGAAGCCTTGAAAACTGGGGCGTTGCCCGTGCCGGCGATGTTGCCCCCAACTTGACCGCACCCACGGCACCGATCATAGGTGGCGGACCACCATCGAAGACGGCATCAACCTCCGCGTCGTTTTCGATCTCTGCCAGCCCGGAAGACCGCGTCACGTGTGCGATAGACGGCGGGATTCTCTACCTCTGTGGAAGCGTCAAGTCGTACACGGGCCTCAAGCCTGGCCCCCATATCTTCTGCGTCCGCGTCGTTAATGCGACGGGTGTCCAGAATGTCGCCACCCGGAGCTGGCAAGTTACAAAGCCGAAGCGGGCTCCCTAGGGACCGAGAAGAACCCCGGGGTTGAGGATCCCGCGAGGGTCGACTGCCTTCTTTGCGCCGGCGAGTGCTTGGGCGAAGGCTTGGGGGCGTTGCTGGTCGTACCAAGGGCGGTGGTCCCGGCCGACTGCGTGATGGTGGGTGATCGTGCCGCCGTTGGCGATCAGCGCGTCAGATGCTGCTTGCTTGATCACATCCCACTGGGCGACCTCTGAGCCGCGCTCAGCTGGGGCAAGGACTGTGAAGTAAGGCGCTGGGCCGTCCGGGTAGACATGTGTGAAGCGGCAGGAGACTCGGCCACCTCCGCACTGGTCGGCGAGCGCCTGCTCGACTGCAGCAGTGACGTTGCGGTGAAGGTCGGGGAACGCATCCCAGGTGACTGCGGTCTCGAAAGTCTCCGACAGGATTCCCATCTGCACGAATGTGTCACGCAGGTAAGGGGCGCGGAGGAACGCGTCACGCCAAGCACCGGAGGCACCTTCGCGACTTCCACTGCTGACCTTCTCCCACTTGCCACCGTGGCCCTTGCAGATTGCGAGGGCTTGGTCTAGCTCGCCGGAGACATCGCGCGACTCAGCCTCAAAGCCCACGACGAGCACTGCGACTGTGCCATCTCCAGCGCCGGTCAGCTGGGCCTCGGAGGGGTCGAGCAGGCGCAGGTTGGCCGGCCGCAGGCGGGCTTGGACGATTTCCCTGATTGCAGTGGCACCCGATTCGAAGGTGGGGAAGGTGACGCTCGTCTGGGCTCGACTACCCGGCTTCGGGCGAACGCGCACCCATGAGGAGGTAATGACTCCGAGAGTTCCTTCACTGCCCAGCAGCAACCTGTCCGGGCTTGGGCCAGCGCCACTGCCTGGCAGCCGACGCGAGTCCCAAATGCCCACCGGGGTTACAGCGCGGACTGACTCAACAAGATCGTCAATGTGAGTCTCAGCTGTTGCGAAGTGGCCGCCAGCCCGTGTGGCTACCCAGCCGCCCAAGGTGGAGAACTGGAATGACTGCGGGTAGCAGCGCAGGGTGAGCCCGTGGGCTGAGAGAGCTTCCTCAAGTTGCGGGCCTGATGCGCCGGCCCCGATGCGCGCTGCGCCTGAGACCGCGTCAACCTCCTCAAGCGATGTGAAGCCTGAGAGGTCAAGAGTGACGACGCCGCTGAAGTCTGTGCCGACGCGCGGCTCTACGCCGGCGACAACGCTGGTGCCGCCGCCAAACGGAATTACTGCGATGCCCTCAGCGCCGGCCCAGTCGAGGATCGTGGAGATCTCAGCCTCGCTGCGTGGTGAGAGGACAGCGTCGGTGAAGTCCTCAAGCTGGCCGCGGAACCCGCGCACGACATCACGGTAGGCCGCACCGTGGGAGTGGAACACTCGACTTTCAGTTGAAGTGCTGGCGATCGCCTCCAGCGCCTCGGGCACCTTCACGCGTGGCTCGCCAATTGGGAATGCGTCCAGCGGCGCAGGGTCCTCAATCTCAGTGCTGCCAAATCCAAGGTGTGCAGAAATGCCCGCTGCGAGGCTGTCAAGTTCCTCCCGTGAGGGCTCCTCGTCCTTCCAGCCCCAGCCCCAGTGCTTGCGAATTCGCTCTGCCATTAGCGCGGGAGGATAAGGGCGCGTAACCTCAAGGGGGCATGTCGTCAAACGGACCCAAACTTCTAGCAGTCGGCCCTTGGCAGCCTGAGGCTGTTGAGGCAGAGTGGAGTGACGCTCACTACGAGCCCAGCGCAGAGCTCACAGCTGCCGCTGACGTCGCGATTCAAGCGCTCAAGGACAGAAGTTCGCCAAGCCACGATGGTCTCTCCGCGCGCCTCTCCAGCTGGGAGGAGACCGACGGAGTTTTGAAGATGACACTTCAGCCAGCCCGCTGGGCGTTGCGACTTCTTGACGGCCCAGAGCATTCGTCAATCAGCTCGCTGTGCGTTGTGCGCTCGGCAGATGGTCGTTGGCTCGCTGGCCGCAGGGCTGAGTGGCTTGCCTCTTGGGCTGGCCGCTGGGCACTAGGAGCTGGTGGCGCAGTTGATGTTGGCGAGAGTCCAGTAGACACTCTGTCGCGCGAGTTGATGGAGGAGTGGGGAGTCTCCGCAGCGACCTTGACAGTTGAAGCTCTCGTCCGGGCCCCGTCGGGGATGGCGCTGCTCGTAGGAATGGCAACCCTTGCTGAGGGTGTTGACGAGCAGATCGTGATGGACCCCGAGCACGACGAGTTCGCTTGGTGGCCTGCCGACCCGGCTGACTGGCCAGAGCAGGCAGACGCGCCACTGCGCGGCATGGCAGCAATGCTGAACCGATGAGCGAGGAGTCCAAGGACAAATCCTTCCGCCAGTTGGAGGTCCTGTCGTTCGTTCACTCAGCCATCTACTTCGGCCTTCTTGCCTGCTGGCTGTTTGAAGGCCCGGCGCTTCTTCGCAACCGTCTGGGGTGGGCGCACGGCTTGCTTTGGATCGGGATGACGATCCTCGTGATCATCGCCGCCCGTAAAGCTGTCGTTTCATTCCGCCTGGCAGTTCTCGTTGCTGTGATCGGCGGCCTCGGACCGTTCGCGGGCACAGCTGGTTTCGTACTTGAAGGTCGGCAGCGAAAGCGCGACCGGAGTGTGGCGCATCCCACTTCCAATGACGCGCCGTCATAGCGGTATGGTTTGAAGCCATGTCCGTTGGGACGACCATAGAAGTAGTCATGCCCGAGATGGGTGAGTCGGTGACAGAGGGAACAATCCTCGAATGGCACCGATCAGAAGGTGATCCCATTAACGTCGACGACACGATCGTCGAGATCTCCACAGACAAGGTTGACGCCGAAGTCCCATCGCCAGCAACTGGCACCGTCACCAAGATCCTCGCCGAAGAGGGCGACACGGTCAAGGTCGGCCAAGTGATCGCAGAGATCACCTTGGGCGAAGGTGGAGAGGTCGCAGCAGCACCTGCACCTGACTCCAACGGATCAGCAGACTCCGCACCAGCAGCAACTTCAAACGGCGCCGGCAACGGCGCCGTCGCAGTTCCAGAGGGAACATCAATCTCACCTGTCGCCAAGCGGGCAGCAGCTGACCTTGGCGTTGACGTCGCAGCTGTGGCCGGAAGTGGCCGCGCTGGCAGGATCGTCAAGGACGACATTCTCTCTGCCGCCAACGGAGGCGGTTCGGCGCCGGCAGGTGGCACCGCATCTGAGACACAGCTCAAGGGTGGCGCAGCGATGCTCGCCAAGTACATGGACGACAGCCGCTCCGTCCCAACAGCAACCAGCTTCCGCAACCTTTCAGTCGGCGCGCTTGACGCCCGCCGCAAGCAACTCAAGGAAGCAGGCCACAAGGTCTCCTTCACGCACATCATCGCTTGGGCGATCGCAGTTGCTGCCACAGAGGACATGCCAGTCATGGCCAACCGCTTTGAGGACCGCGACGGCAAGCCATTCCGCCTTGACGACGGCCAAGTCAACCTTGGCCTCGCAGTTGATGTTGAGAAGAAGGACGGCTCCCGCACCCTGATGGTGCCTGTCATCCGTGACGCTGGCCGCCTTACCTTCCGCGGGTTCCTTGACGCCTACGACGTACTTGTCGACAAGGCCCGCCACAACAAGCTGACGCCAGAGGACCTGATCGGCGGAAATGTCTCGCTGACAAACCCAGGCGGTTTGGGCACTGTTGCCTCAGTGCCACGCCTGATGGAGGGCCAAGGCACGATCGTTGCCGCAGGCGCGATCGGTTACCCAGCTGGATTTGAAGAGGCTGGCGCGCTGCTCGGTGCTGACAAGTCAATGACTCTGACCAGCACTTATGACCACAGGATCATCCAAGGCGCTGAGTCCGGCAGGTTCCTTGGTGTTGTTGATGGTCTTCTCCAAGGCGAACAGGGCTTCTTCGAGCGCCTCTTCAACGACCTTGGTGTTGAGCTTCCGCCGCTGCCACCAAAGAAGGCTCCGGCACTGCCAGCAGCAGGTGCTCCCGCCCCAGCAGGCGCAGCGCCAAGCAAGGACCTCCTCCGCACAGTCCAGACTGCGACCTCGCTAGTCAAGGCGCACCGTACGCACGGCCACCTTGCCGCCCACCTCGATCCGCTTGGCTCAACACCACCCGGCTACCCGGGCCTCGACCCTGTCGAGATTGGCCTCACTGAGGCAAGCCTTTCCGAAGTGCCGTCAGACATCCTGCGCCTCTTCGTTCCCGGTGAGACCCTTGCTGAATCACTTCCTCACCTGCGCGGCGTCTACTGCGGCACAACCGGTTACGAGGTCGAGCACCTTGCAAGCCACGACCAACGCATGTGGTGGCGTGAAGCAGTCGAGTCAGGTCGCTTCCGCAAGCCGCTTGAGCAAAAAGAGTCAGTCGCCCTGCTTGGCCGCCTGACTGAGGTTGATGCTCTTGAGCGCTTCATGCACAAGGCCTACCTCGGCCAGAAGCAGTTCTCAATTGAAGGCCTCGACATGACAGTGCCAATGCTTGACGAGCTTGTCCAGCTGGGTGCTCGCGAGGGTGCGCACGAGGTCGTGATCGGCATGGCCCACCGTGGCCGCCTCAACGTTCTTGCCCACAACCTTGGCCGCTCGTACGAGTCAATCTTCGCTGAGTTCGAGGGTGTCTCAACGCTTGAGGCTGTCACCACCATTCCGCAGGGTGGAACTGGTGATGTGAAGTACCACCACGGCTCACGCGGTCGCCGCCCACTGCCTGATGGCAAGTCGATCATCGTGCGCCTCGAGTCAAACCCAAGCCACCTTGAGTTTGTAAGCCCAGTCGTAGAGGGTGCAGCCCGTGCAGCCCAGACTCACCACGACGGCCCACAGGCCGACCGTGACTTGAGCCGGGCAATGCCGATCGCCATCCACGGCGACGCAGCTTTCGTTGGTCAGGGAATCGTCGCTGAGACCCTCAACCTCCAGCTCCTCGAGGGCTACAAGGTTGGCGGCACGATCCACCTCATTCAGAACAATCAAATTGGCTTCACCACTGACCCAAGCGACAGCCGGTCAACCCGTTGGGCCTCAGACCCAGCCAAGGGCTTTGATGTTCCAGTAATTCACGTCAATGCTGACGATGTTGAGGCCTGCATCCACGCAACTCGCCTCGCCTTCGCGTTCCGCAGGGAGTTCCAGCACGACGTTGTAATCGACCTCATCGGTTACCGCCGCTTTGGTCACAACGAGGCTGACGAACCGCTCTACACGCAACCTGAGATGTACGCCAAGATCAAGGACCATCGCCCAGTTCGCGAGATCTACTCCGACGAGCTGATCGAGCGCGGCGTGATCAGCCGTAACGACGCTGACGCCCAAGCTGAGAAGGTCTGGCAGCGCCTTTCAAATGATCACGCGGAGCTGAAGGCAGCGATTGAGAACCACAGCACGCCTGAGCAGCAGACAGGCGAATACCAGCTTGACCGCACTCAGTCTCCAGAGATTGAGACCGCAGTCCCTCAGAAGGACCTGATCAAGCTTGCAGAGCAATTGATCGAAGTCCCGGGCGGATTCACCATCAACAAGAAGCTTGCCAAGCAGCTTGAGAAGCGAGTTGTTGAAGTTAAGGAAGGCGGGATCTCATGGGGTACAGCTGAGGCGCTTGCCTTCGGCAGCCTGCTTAACGAGGGTACGCCAATCCGCCTCACCGGCCAGGACGCCGAGCGTGGCACATTCAGCCACCGCCACATGGTCCTTCACGACTCTGAGACTGGCGCCAAGTTCGCTCCGATCGGCCACCTGCCAAAGGCGCAGGCTCCGATTGAGATTCACAACTCACCACTCTCTGAGGCTGCAGCGCTCGCCTTCGAATACGGCTACTCGCAGGAGGCGCCACAGGCACTCGTTCTTTGGGAGGCCCAGTTCGGCGACTTCGCCAACGGCGCGCAGGTGATCATCGACCAGTTCATCTCCAGCGGTATGTCGAAGTGGGGGCAGACGACTCGCCTCACTCTGATGCTTCCTCACGGCTATGAGGGCTCAGGTCCTGAACACAGCTCGGCTCGCCTTGAACGCTTCCTTCAGCTCGCAGCTGAGGGCAACATGAGGATCACCAACCCGACGACTCCAGCCCAGTGGTTCCACCTGCTGCGTCGCCAGGCCAAGATCGCCAAGCTTCGCCCGCTGATCGTGATGACGCCTAAGAGCCTTCTGCGCCTACCACAGGCAGTCAGCGACCCACAGGAGCTTGCTGAGGGCGGATTCCAACCAGTTCTTGCAGATCCGTTCATCACCGACGACGAGAAGGTAACCCGCTTAGATCGGAAGAGCGTCGTGTAGGGAAGAGTGTCTTC
>CALJKH010000086.1 GCA_937973575.1 uncultured Solirubrobacterales bacterium
CTCGCGGGCGGTGGGGGCGGCTAGTCCCAATGATGGGCCCGGCCTTCGTCGCATCAGTGGCTTATGTCGACCCAGGAAACTTCGCCACCAACACGACAGCTGGAGCTCGCTACGGCGACACCCTGATCTGGGTTGTGCTGGTTGCCAACCTGATGGCGATGCTCGTTCAATGGCTGTCCGCTCGGCTTGGTGTGGTGACCGGCAAGAGCTTGCCGCAGGTCTGCCGAGAGCGATATTCGCGGCGCACCTCCACTTTGCTTTGGCTCCAGGCGGAGGTTGTGGCAATGGCGTGCGATCTAGCGGAGGTAGTCGGCGCGGCGATCGCCTTGGACATGCTCTTCGGTATCCCGCTCTTCGTCGGCGGCCTTATCGCTGGTGTCGTCGCAACTGGGCTGCTTGAGATGGAACGGCGAGGCCACAGGCGCTTTGAGGTCATCGTCGTCGGAATGCTCGGCGCGATCCTGCTCGGGTTCCTGTACTCGGCGCTGCGAGCTGGTGGCGACCTCGGCGCTGCTGCCAGAGGCTTCAAGCCTCACTTTGCCGGGGCTGGCTCAATCACACTCGCCGTCGGCATCCTCGGCGCCACCGTGATGCCGCATGTGATCTATCTCCACTCGGCTCTGTCAGCTCGGCGCGCGAAACCTGCAGACACAGAGAGGACAGCGTCGCTGCTTAAGGCGACCCGCACCGATGTGATCGTTGCCTTGACAGCTGCTGGGCTTGTCAACCTGGCGATGCTGTGGGTAGCAGCCACACTTCTGCACGGTGTCCCGGGCGAGCCGGGGGAGACCCTCCAAGGCGCTCACGATGCCTACCGTGTCGTTGCCGGTCGGGGTACTGCCCTTGCCTTCGCTCTGGCGCTCTTGATCTCCGGGTTTGCGTCGTCCAGCGTGGGCACATTCTCTGGGCAGATCGTGATGGAGGGCTTCACAGGCAAGCGAATTCCGGTTCTTCTGCGGAGGGCGATCACGCTCGCGCCGGCGCTGATCATTCTCGGGGTTGGGATAAACGCCACCGATGCTCTGATTGTCAGCCAGGTGATTCTCTCCTTCGGGATCCCATTCGCTTTGATTCCGCTTGTTCGGTTTACGGCTGACAGGAGCCTGATGGGCGGGCTGACATCACGCCGCTCAACCACTGTTGCGGCGGTGATTGTCGCGTCAGCGATCGTGGTTCTCAACGTCGTCTTGCTCGTCAGTCTCACGCTCGGGACTTGAGCCGAACGCCAGTCGCGCTAGCCTGTCGGGCAATGAGCTTTCTTCAAGACTTCGACGCGATCACCTCGCAGCTTCCAGCTGATTGGACCGATCTAGACTTCGACCTGCGGATCTTCGATGAGGCCCGCTATGTCGAAGCCTCAACTCTGCTCGTTACCTGCAACGCACAGCCATACAGCCGTCACGACTGGCACTGGCGAATCACTGTTGCAAACACTTTCGGCCATGCCGCAGCAGTCCCAGCTGTCACGAGCGCGATGAAGCTCCTTGACGACGTCGGAATCAAGGGCGAAATTGCTGAGCGCGGGGTCCGCGTCGGCCGGGTGGAGGTAACCCAGGACTGGGGTAGGCCCGAGTCAGTTGTTGAGCGCCTCCGCGAGATCCGCTCCCAGTAGCTGAAGCGGATGGCAAAGGTCATCGTTTTCACCCCGGACCTTCTGTTCGGATCAAGCCTCGTCGGAGCACTCTCTGCGCATGGCCATTCAGCTGTGATGTGCTCGGGCCCAGAAGCGTTGGAGGTTGAATCGGCTGGCGCTCAGTGCCTGATTGTTGACCTGACAGATGAGATTGAGGCGAGACTCGAGGAGCTTGAGGCCGCGCGATCTGCCGGGGTCTTGGAAGGCATCGCTCTACTCGGCTACCACAGCCATGTGGAGCCAGAGAGCAGAGAGGCTGGGTTAGCGGCAGGAATCACCAAGGTTGTGCCCCGGTCGCGAATGCATCGTGAGCCAGCTGCGCTAGTTGATGCAGCTATTGAAGCTGTCTAGTCGGTAAAGCGGCCGTCAAAGAGGGCCTTTGTGTCCGGCAGCTTCGCGACGAGTCCGGTGGCCAGTTCCCACTTCGCCCACTCGGCGAGGATTACCGCGTTGAACGAACCGGGCTGACCAGAAGGTGGGGCGATAGCGGCTAGTGAGGCGGCCATTCGCTGAGAGAGAAGTTTGCTTCCGGCATTGCCGACCTTGGCGGCGACTGCTGCCCGGGCGCCTTCAGGCTTCTCAAGCGCCTCGCGGGTTCCCTTGACAAACGCCTTGACCACTGCGCCGACGAGAAACGGATTTTCAGCCAGCTTCTGTTTGGTCGTTACGAGCAGTAGCTCCGGGTATGCAGGAGCTCCCCAGG
This sequence comes from uncultured Solirubrobacterales bacterium, assembly GCA_937973575.1. GTDB lineage: Bacteria > Actinomycetota > Thermoleophilia > Solirubrobacterales > Solirubrobacteraceae > WLNJ01. The sequence continues at coordinate 2,337 of CALJKH010000086.1, forward strand.
AATCGACCTTGAAGACATGGAAGCCAGGGTGGTCGGCCGGGACGGCAACTCCCTCTTCGTTGACGAATCCAACCGCAGCATCGGCGTGCCCACCAAGAAGAGCGTCAACAGCTCCGTAGCCTGCGTTGCGAAGCTTGACTGAGGCTGGGTTGCCGCCCGCGCCCTTGACGATTGTCTTAGTTACGGCTGCGTCGCTAGGTACGCCAGTTACTGCGACGACCTTGCCACCCAGCGCCTTCGGCGTCTGGATGCTCGGGGAGGCGATCAAACCTGCGAGTGGCTTGCCAGTGACCTCCATGACAGCCACAACCGGGCGGCCTTGCTCGGCCAACAATGCGAAGTCGTGGATGTCGAGCACAGCAAGATCGGTCCGTCCAGCAAGCAAAAGCCTTGCTCCGTCGCCTGAAGATGCAGGAGTCCTGAGGGTGACATCAACGCCCTCGTTGTGGTCAAGGCCCTTTGCCTTAGCCAGGAGTAACCCAGCGTGGATCGGGTTTGGAGTCCAGTCCAACATCACATTGGCTGGCTTCAAGGTTTCCGGCTTACCTCCGCAGGCCCCAAACACAATTGCGAGGGAGCTAAGTAGAGCGAGCGAAAGCGCGCGGCGAAGGGGCATTTGACAAGCGTAGGGATGAAGGGTCAGCCGAGGAAGCGTCGAAACCTCCCGGAGTCGCATTTTTACTCGATGAAAGGAGCCTCGGCTCATGGATACAAAACAACTCAAGCCTTATGTGGCGGAATTTATTGGGACCTTCCTGCTGGTCGCCTTCATTTGCGGTCTGGCATCAAGTTCTTTTGGACTCGACAAGCCACCTCTGTCACCCGCTGACATCGGAGTTCTCTACGGATTCCTGCTGATGGCAATCGTCTACGGGATCGGGACGATCTCCGGCGCACACGTCAATCCAGCAGTCACGATCGCGATGTGGTCAATCAAGAAGATCAGCCCGCGTGATGCAGGCTTCTACATCCTCGCGCAGCTGCTTGGCGGTATCGGTGGTGCTCTCCTGATGAAGTCCTTCTTCCTCGGGCGCGGCAGCGTCGTTAGCTACGGAGCAGCCCATGTCAGCCCTGACTACCTGCAGGGTGGCAATGTCTGGCTCGCTCTCATCGCTGAGGCTCTCGGCGCCTTTGCGATCGTCTGGGCAGTAATGGCCACTGCGGTCAATAAGAACGGCAATCAAACGACCTCGGGGCTTGCAATCGGTTTCACCCTCGGGTTCGCAGGCATGGTCATCGTGCCGGCAACGGGTGGTTCATTCAACCCTGCTCGTTGGCTCGGCCCTGCTCTTGCCAGTGGCACCTACCCTGACTTCTGGCTCTACATCATTGGGCCTATTGCAGGTGCCGTTCTCGCAGCATCGCTGTACCAGTGGCTTCTTGGTGAATCGGGCGAGTCCGGTTCCACGAATATCGCTGAAGGCGGCAAGTAGCCCTAGCCTCACGCTCCTAACAGCCCGGTCGCTCACATAGACTGTGAGCGGCCGATGGCTGGCAGGGTCACATATTCAAGGAACGTGACACTTTCACTGTCACGCTCCTGTGCGTGCCACTGCAAGTACTGCGCGTTCGCCACTCACCAGACGCACCTTCAGCCACCTGAGGAGGTTGAGCGGATTCTTGACCGGGCGGCAAAGTCCGGTGTCAAGGAACTTCTCGTCCTTACCGGCGAGCGGCCAGATTCGATCAAGGGTGTTCAGGACGCGCTGGCAGCTCTTGGACACCGCGACTTCACGGACTATGTGGTCTGGGCATGTGAGCGCGCGCTTGACCGCGGCATCCTTCCGCACACGAACCTTGGGCCAGTCAGTAAGGAAGACCTCGCGCGGCTTCGTTCCGTGACCGCGTCGCAGGGCCTGATGCTTGAGTCCTCAGCTGAGCGCCTTCTTGAGACTGTCCACGCTGGCTCGCCTGGCAAGGATCCCAAGGTCCGACTGGCAACGATTAGAGCGGCCGGCGAGCTTCGCATCCCTTTCACGACCGGGATCCTTGTGGGCATTGGTGAGACCCGCGAGGAGCGACTTGAGTCGCTTGACGCCATTGCTGAAGTGCACGCTGAGTTTGGCCACATCCAAGAGGTGATTCTCCAGAACTTCGTGCCTCACAGGCGCTACTACGGTGAGGAGCCAGCCGATATCGCCGAACAGGCTGCTGAGGATTACTGGCGCAGCGGCATTGGCAAGCATCCGACACTCGAGCTCCCCGACTGGGCTTGCGAGGTGACTGTTGCAGACATGCTTGAGCTTGTTAAGGCAACCCGTGAGCGGATGCCCGATGTCGCAATCCAAATTCCACCGAACCTTGCTGATTGGTGGATGGAGCTTGTTGACGCAGGCGCGGATGACCTAGGCGGTCTCTCCGCTAACGGAGATCACATCTCGCCGGAGCATCCATTCCCGTCGCCGGCACGCGTAAGCCGCGAGCTGGCAGACAAGGGGCTTGCCCTCTCGGAGCGGCTCTGCGTCCACGCTGGCTTCATCAACGAGGAGTGGATTGACGGCAAGGTTCTTAATGTGATCGGCTCTCAGTTCCCAACCTTCATGCCGCGCTCCACTCGGGACAGGTTTGAGGGGAATGCAAACACGATCAGCGTGGATGGCATCGCGTCGCTAGTTGAAGCTGCTTACCGCGGGGATCGGCTTGTCGACGAGGACCTTGCAAAGCTCTTCACTGAGCTACGCCCTGAGGCAGTCGAGGACATGCGGCAGGCCGCAGATTCGCTTCGCGCTGAGCTTGCTGGCGACACAGTCACCTTCGTCGTTAATCGAAACCTCAACATCAGCAATGTCTGCCAGGTCGGCTGTGCGTTCTGCGGTTTCGGCAAGGGGTTGAGGTCACCCGACGCTTACGAATACGGCGAGGATGAATTCCGGGCTCGGGTCACAGAGGCCCTTGCCTACGGCGCGACTGAGCTCTGCATCCAATCCGGGATTCACCCCGACTGGAAGCTCGCCGACTATCAGGGGTGGCTGGCTCTAGCCAAGGCCATGGACCCAACGCTTCACCTCCACGCCTACTCGCCGATGGAGGTTGACCACATCTGCCGCGTTGAAGGGATGGAGCCTGAGGCAGTGTTCCGCGAACTTCAGGCAGCTGGTCTGGACTCGGTTCCAGGAACTGCGGCTGAGGTTCTTGACGACGCTGTGCGGGACAAGATCAGCCCCAACAAGCTGCCGGCAAACCGTTGGCTTGAGGTGATTGCGGCAGCACACTCCGTAGGGCTTCCTTCGACTTCAACAGTTATGTACGGCCACATTGAGACGCCCTTGAGC
>CALJKH010000087.1 GCA_937973575.1 uncultured Solirubrobacterales bacterium
TGAACTGGCTTTGGAGTCGCAGCAGCAAGCGACATCGTTGACCCGTTCTTGAGGCCTTCTGGCGACACGCCACGGTGAATGTCCACGTACTTAAGGCCCAGTGGTGAAACTGGTCGCACCTCAACAGTTGAGTCAGCTGGGATTGGCTCAATCTTCTTGTCAAGGCTCAAGGTCAGAGTCGCTGAGACTGAGCCGTCGGGCCATGTCTTCGGGTCAATTGCTGTGATCTGGCCAACGCGGCTGCCACCGATTTTCACTTCATTGCCCTTGACCAGAGCGTCAGCGTTTGAGACCTGAGCCTTCAGTTCGTACTTGGGCACAAATGGCAGGCCGTTATTGGCGTTGTAGGCAAGGAACACAGCGACCACTGAGATCAGGATCGTTGCCGCACCAATCAGCAGCGGGTTACCAGCGATTGAGTTTCCGCGACGGTTACCCATTAGCCATTACCTCCGCCAGCAGCTGTCGTCGCAGGCGTCGTTGTGGAAGTGGTCGTCGGCGTAGTTGTCGGCGTGGTTGTAGGCGTGGTGACTGGCTTTGGCTTCTTGCCGCCTCCGCCCTTCACCGGCTTCACCGCAGCCGGCTTCTTCGCGGCTGGCTTCTTCTTGGCTGCGAGCTTCTTCAGGTCTGCCTTAGTTGGCTTGAAGCTAGGCCAGCCGAACGGATGCACGACGACTGCCTTGCCGACCAGCGATGAGGCGATTGAGTTGAGGGCAACTCCGATTCCAGCGATGCGCGCTGTTGCCGAGGCAATGCTGCCGCTTGGCGGGTTGCCGCCGTCGAAGTTGGCTGAGCAGGAGCCGTAGGTTGAGCCGCGACCCTGTGATGTCGTCGCGCAGGCGCCGACTGGGTACAGCAGGAACTCGCCACGGACATAGTGGCCGTACTTGTTGAAGCCATTGCCCGCGAAGGACTGGGTCCAGAGGGTCTGCATCAGGTACTCCCAGCCGCCTGTCTTCTGGAGGCTTTGGAGGAGTCCGCCGAGGCCGGTCGTGAAGGGGTTGAGGCCAGCAGCCATCGTGTTTGCCTTGTCAAGCGTGGAGAGGACGACAGGGTCGGTAAGGACTGTCCTGCCAGTCGTTGCGACTGGGTCGCCAAGCGTCTTGAAGGCTGTCGTTGAGTAGGTGGTGGCCTGTGGCAGGTTGGCGACTACCGAGTTGATTGCCGCCTCGTGACCCTGCAGCGGCTTCAGCGCGTTGCCGAAGGCCTGCGAGAACTTGCCAAGGTCAACCATTGTTGGCGTCAGCTGAGTAAGAAGTGCTGGGAAGCGCTCGAAGTTGGCCTGAACCTCTTTGCCCTTGGCAGCGGTTGCCGCGGCCACAACTGTTGAGTTCCTGATGAAGCCTTGAACATGTGCGCGGTCGCGGGAGATTGGGCCAAGAGCTTGGGCTGACTTGTCAGCCAAGTCTGCGAGCTGCTTGTTCTGCCCGGCGAGGATCGCAAGCACCTTGTCTGTCTCCTGCAGTGCTGGGTCAGCGCGGCGAATTACAGCGTTGAGCGTCTCGCCGTTACCTGCGAGTGCAGTACCGAACTCGTTGAGGATCAGAGCAAAGCGCTGGCGCTCAGGGACGCGCATGATGTTGTTGATCAGATCGATCCCGACTGGCGAAGATGTGTTCTGAACTGGCATCAGGTGCTGCCCTTCCCCAGGGCCACTCTGAATGACTGAAAGCGGTGGGGCTGGTGCCACCCCGGGGGCATGTGGACGGGTTGGAGTGCAGTCCACAAACTGCTCGCCGATCAATGACTGCGGGCGAATGATGCAGTTGGCGTCAGTTCGGAAGTCTGCGTAGCCGGGGTTGTCAATGCGGAATGTGAGGGCAGCCTTGTTGTCCTCAGTGACGTCAAGGTTCTCGATCACGCCAACTGTCACGCCGGCGACGCGCACCTGCTCGCCACGGGTCACCTGGTTTGCGTTGTCGAAGATCGCGCGGATCCTGTACTGGCCTGAATCACCAGCGCCAAGGCCGAAGACCAACGCCGCTCCACCAAGGGCGAATGCGAGTCCGATGCCGAGCAAGCGCTTCATTAGCCGGGCAGCACCTGACTTGGGTCACAGCCGGACGCGCCGCCTGAGAGGAATGGCCATGTCATGCCACTTGGTGCAGCTGCTGCAGCGCCTGGGCAGCGGCGATTGTTGCCAGTGCCGTGGCCGCCGAACGCAGCGTCCTCGTAGATGGACAGTCGCTGGTCAGCATCAAGGATCGAAAGGTTGTTGGTGCCAGAGTCGTACTTGTAGGCGTTAGTAGCTGGCGAGATTCGGGCGTAGTGGCCGTTTGAGTCGTAGTTGGCGGTTGCCTGGCCAAGTTCGCGCACCCAGCCAGCAAGGTCAACTGTGTACGGCCTTGCGAAGGTCACTGTGTCCAAGCCCTTGTTGAGCGAGCTGATCGTCTCTGGGAAGGACGAGTGATCGCCATCGTTCGCAAGCGCTTGGGCTACCGGGGCATTGACGAATGTGTCAATCAGGTCGTTGTTTGAACCCTTTGAGTAGATGATGTTCGCAAGCGCGGTAACGACCGGAACAGCATTGGCGGCTGCCGGGCGCAAAGCGGCGAAGAAGGCAGGAAGGCCAACAGTGTTTGGCTTGCTTACATCCACCAGCTTCTGGACATCGTCAAGGGTGCCGTTGAGGTTGCTGAAAGTCGTGTTGGCGCGGCGCAGGGTCGCTGGCAGCTTCTCAAGGCCCTGGCTAAACGACGCGTTCTCAGCAGCGATTGAGCCAGCGAACTGGTTTGCGTAGGTAACAGCATCAGTCAGGTCGCCTGAACGGGACGCGATTGTCTTCATCGCAGCAGCTCCACTGGTGACAGCGCCGGCCAATGCCTTCTGGTCGCCACCAAGCTGCGAGAACACATCAGTGCTGGTCGACAGAGCTGGGTTGAAGTAGTAAGCGGAGAGGTTGGCCTGGGCTTCCTTGCCCTTGAGCCAAGCTCCGTTGCCCTTGATGAACCCCGACAATCCTTTACGGGTTGGGGCATCCAAGGTGTCAAACAGTTGGTCCAAGTCAACAACCGAGGTGGTGTGATCCTGCGTAATCGTGCCGTTGTCTGGGATCTCAGGATTGCTGTTTGGCCCGAGAGTCATCTCGATGTAACGGTTGGCCACACCAGAGAGTGAAGTCAACCGCACAACTGCCTTGGTGCCCTCATGCAGCGGGGCAAATCCGTCCTCAACCGTGACGTCAACCTGAGCTTGGTTGTCCTTCGTCAGGCTAATTGCGTCAATCGAGCCAACTCCGTGGCCGCCCACTTGGACTTCGTCGCCCTTAACTAGCTGGCCAGCAGTCTGGAAACGCAGGTGATACTGGTGACCTCCGCCCCCTCCAAGGAGCACGAAGCCGAGCACAACTACCGCCGCGACGAGCGCACCAACTGCTGCTCCTCGGGCGAGCGTCATGCCTTACTCCATCCCCAGCGGACCCTGTGACTCGCCGGAAAGGAACTGGCGGACGAACGGGTTCGCGGATTCGAAGAGGTCAGTGGCAGCGCCTGACTCGACAATCTGCCCCTTCCAAAGGACTGCGATGTATTCAGCGACTCGGCGGGCAGATGCGATGTCGTGGGTAATTACGACGTAGGCGCCACCGTTTTCAGCGTGGATCTCTTGGATCAACTCGCAGAGCAGTGCGGTACGAACTGGGTCAAGGCCTGAGTCCGGCTCGTCGAACATCACGATGTCAGGGTCAAGCACTAGGGCTCTTGCGAAACCTGCCCTTTTACGCATGCCGCCTGAGAGTTCGTTTGGCATCTTCTCATTGCTATTACCAAGTCCGACCTCTTTGAGCCGCTGGTTCACGATGTGGGCGATCTCATCTTCGCTCTTCTCGGTGTGCTGCCGAAGCGGGAAGGCGACGTTGTCGTAGAGGTTCATTGAGCCGAACAGAGCCCCGTCCTGGAACAGAAGGCCGCAGCGCTGCCGCATCGCGTAGAGCTGGTCATCGCCCATCATCGGGACTGACTCGCCGTGGACTAGAACATCACCGTCGTCGGGGTAAAGCAGCCCAACGATGTGCTTAATGCAGACTGATTTACCAGTACCTGATGGGCCCAAGATCATGCTGATCTGGTCATCAGGCAGGGCCATATCAAGGCCGTTTAGAACCTTGTTGGAGCCGAAGGCCTTCTTAACTCCAATGAACTCGATAGCGGGATCCACAACCTCGGTTGTGCGCCCGGTGTGCCACTGGTAGTCGTCCACAGGTGGCTGGGTGTTTGGATCTTCAATTGGCATCTATGTCTAACCGCCTATCGGAGCGTTTGGATTGGCACCCCAGAAAAGCTGCGTTCCGAGCATGCCGATGATGTGCACAAGCACGATGTTCAAAACCATGGATTTGGCTGTCGCAGTACCTACCCCGACGGGTCCACCGCTGGCGTTGTAGCCGTAGTAACAGCCGACGAGCACAATGGCCGTTGCCATTGTCATGCCCTTGATCACGCTGTAAATGAGGTCAGGTGGGTTTTGGAACATCCAGAAGATCAACTGGTAGCCGCCCGAACTCACCTCCCCGATCTGCTGCACAACCGCGAGGTACGAGGCAAGGAAGCCTGCGCCAACGCCGCTGAGGTAGACGAACGGGAGCACCATCCAGGCTGCAAGCAGCTTGGTGGAGCAAAGGAATGTCAGCGATGGCACGCCCATTACTTCAAGCGCGTCGATTTCGTCGCTGATCCTCATTGAACCCAGCTCAGCCACGATTCCGGTGCCAACCTTGGCAGCCATCATGTAGCCGAATGAGTAGGGCACCAGTTCGCGCAGGTCACACCAGGCCGCGAATACGCCTGCGTATGCGGGTGACCCGACTGAACGGTTGAAGTACGCGCCCTCAATACCGCACTGCAGCCCGATGATGAATGTCAACGACCAAATAACGATCGTTGAGCTGAGGATCAGGATCCCGGCCTGCCTCAGCGCCTCACCGAAGTACTTCATTACCTTGAGCGAGTAGACCTCGCCCAAAATCCTGCCGCAGAAGCGCATCAGCACACCGGCTGATTCAAGCGCTCCGCTTCCCTTTGTGGAGATTGCGCTCATCGGATCACCTGGATCTCAGGATGGGTTGCGAGGAGCGTCTGAGTGAAGACATAGTTGAATGCGAATATGCCCAGGAAGGCAATAACGACGGCCTGATTCACAGCTCGACCCACGCCTTCAGCTCCGCCGGAGGCAGTCATTCCCTTGTAACAACAGACGATCGCGATGATCGCGCCGTAGAGGGTTGTCTTGAGGAGTGAGCCCCAAAGGTCCACGGTGGACGCATTGGTAAAGAAGGTCGCCCAGAACGGCCCGAGCGGCGCCCCGTTGACCAAGGTCGCGACGATGCCGCCGAAGATGCCGAAAAGCAGCGCGTAGATGTCGAACAGGCCGGTTACAAGCATTAGAGCGAGGAACCTTGGGACTACAAGGTTCTTGATTGGGTCCACTCCCAGTACTTGGAGTGCGTCCAACTCTTCCCGGATCTTTCGCGCTCCCAGGTCTGCCGTGATGGCGGTGCCTGCAACACCTGCAAGCACAATGGCCGTCACGAAAGGCGCGAATTCACGGATTGATGCAAGAACGAAGAAACCGCCGAGGCGGTCAATGGCTCCGAAGAGCACAAGGAAGTTGGCGGCCTGAAGTCCCGGTGCGCCGTAGCCGAACGCGACTGTGGAGATAAGCAGTGGGAACCAGCAAAGCTTGAGGGCAAACAGGAACTGGGAGACAAATTCACCGCCGTATGGGTACGGCGGCTTGATGGCGCTGACCACCGTCTTGCCTGTGAGGATCACCATGTCCCCCGCCTCTTCGAGCAGGTTCTTTGCGGGCATAAGTGCCCGTTGGCCAATACTTGCCACCGTCTATATCTCCCTGGGTTCCCGTGCCGCGCCCGGGATGGGCGGTACGAGGGTTATGAACTCTAGTCCAGCAGGGCCTTTTTCGCGAAACCCTGCACTCCCACATTTCATGATGGCGCGTCTAACTCCTTCCTCCGCCGGTTCTCGTTGAACTGCGCGTCAACGAGTTACGCGTCAAGCGCGCCTTGGCGGAGGCTCAGTTAGCCCGTGGCAGGCCGGAGATAGCTAGACAGCCAAGATGCCAAAGCCTCTTCGTTCCAAGCACCGTTGGCAATGCTTAGTACTGCTGCCTCTGCCTCATCAACTGAAGGCTTGGGGTCCCACGCCAACCCATTCAGCTCGACGAACATGCGCAGGCAGACCCAGGCGACGCGCTTGTTTCCGTCTGGAAGAGGGTGATTCTTGGCGAGGCGCACTGCGAGCACTGCGGCCTTATCCACTAGCTCCGGGAAGAACTCCTGATCGCCAAAACCCGACTGTGGCGCGTGAAGTGCGGAGTCAGCCAGCTCAAGCCTGGAGCTACCTCTAACTGCTTCTGCGGTGAGGCCGGTGACAGCTGCCGCGATCTCGATGAAGTCGTCGAGATCGAGGTAGCGGACGGTCACTCAGCAAGTCGCTCAAGCAGCTCGCGGTCCTCCTCAATGATTCTCCGCAGCCGTGACTTGAACTCTGGGTCCTGTCGTCGCTTATCAATCGACTCACGGAGCGCCTGCTTGATGGTCTCGTTGATGCTCAGCCCTTCGGCACGAGCAACTGCCTCCATGTCAGCAGCGAGTTGGTCATCAAGACGAACCGTGAGATTTTTAGTCATGGTGCCATGATACCACGCGTCCCCTTTTGCTCGGTTAGCCTGTTTGAATCGCTTGCTACTCATGGTCAATCGACCGTACGCTTCGCTTTGCAACAGATCAGCAGCGTTTTGCAACAACATTGCGCTGCAACTCACCGGCCATTGCTGCGGGTGGCGCGGTCGGGCGGTGGTACGGTTGCGCGGCTGTGAGGAGAACCGTCGCAATCACAAGCTTGATCGCCTCAACGGCCCTCGTCCTGTCGGCCTGTGGCGGCAGCAACACTGGCGCCAACCAGTCAAAGGCCTCGGGTAACTACACAGTCTCAGTCAACGCCGACTGGCCACGCCTCCAGAGGATTGATAAGGAAGTCAGCCTCGTCATTGATGTAACTAACACCGGCTCCCGCACGCTGCCCCAAGTCACGGTGACCCTGACAACCGGGGTCTCGGGCACTGCAGCACCGGCCTTCTCAAACATTGACCCCCAGCCAGGCCTTGCCGCGCACAACAAGTCCATCTGGTTCCTCGACGTTCCACCAATCAACGGTGAGAGCGCCGCAACCAACTCGTGGAGCCTCGGGCGCCTTGCCCCCGGCGGCACTGCCCACTTCGTCTGGCGGATCCACCCGCTTGTCAGTGGCCCCCACAGCATCAACTGGACTGTCGCCCCGGCGATGCTCGGTGGCGTAGCTGTTCTTGCCGACGGCAGCCAAGCTGCGGGCAGCCTCAGCGCTGTAATCAGCTCGAAGAGTCCAGCTGCCACAGTCAACCCCAAGACTGGCAAGGTCACCAAGAACTTCGGCAAGAACCCAAATTACGTCGCCCCGTCAAACAGTGGCGGCGCATCGCCTGACTCAGCTCCCGGTACTGACACCGGTTCCGGCGGCGCTGACGTTCCTTCGGTCCCTTAAACGGAGGTGGGGTGGCGAGGCCCCCCGGCTCCGCCACCCCTCGTACTGCTCTACCCCCCGGCCTTAGCCGTCTTGTGAAGGCGAGGCTTTTCTAGCCTTCCTCGCCTTCGTGCGTCTGGAGCGTCACCTCGCCGGATTCGCCAGTGCGGATCCGGTAGCTCTGCTCGACTGGGAGGACGAAGATCTTGCCGTCCCCCACGTTGCCGGTTCGGGCGTGTGCCAAGACTGTGTCAACCACTGTCTGGACATCACCGTCGGCAATTGCGCACTCGATCTTGATCTTGGGTCGCAGGTAGTTGGTAACCGTGGCACCTCGATAGTGCTCGGTAATTCCCTTCTGCCTGCCGCTGCCCTTCACCTCGCTGATGCTCAGTGATGGAAAGCCCTTCTGAAGCAGTTCCTCTCGGATCGGCTCGAAGGCCTCGTGTCGGATGTAAGCGACGACCATCTTCATGATGTGACCTCCGGGTCGGATACTGGCCCGGTGCCGAAACGCTCCAGGGCTGGGATTGCGCCATAGCCGGTCAGCTCAGCCGCAGGGATGAACTGCTCGGGGTAGCCGTACATGCCGTGCTCGCTGATGTCGAGGCCTGCGTTCTCTTCCGCTGCTGTTACGCGGAGGCCGTAGGTCTTCTTGATCACCCAGAAGGTGGCGAAGGACATGATGAATACGAACGTGAAGGCGACTGCCACAGTGAACGCCTGAGCGATCAGCTGCTTGAACGAACCGCTGTATACAAGGCCACCTGCTGGGTCGCCCCAGGCGTTGTACTTAGCGAGTGCTGGCACTGTGAAGATGCCGCAAGCAAGGGTTCCCCAGATGCCTGCGAGACCGTGAGCTGACAGAGCGCCGACGGGATCGTCGATCTTCTTGTCAATGGCGTAGACGCCAAGGACCACGATCACACCTGCAACTGCGCCGATGATCGGTGCTGCCCAAAGGGCTACATAGCCCGAGCCAGCTGTGATTCCAACGAGTGCGGCGATCATGCCGTTGCCGGCCATGCCAATGTCGATCTTGCCAGTCTTGATCTTCGCGACGATCAGCGCGGCGAGTGTGCCGGCTGCTGCAGCGAACATCGTGATCATTACGACCTCAGGGAAGCGGCCGTCAATTGCCATCAGGGTTGAGCCGCCGTTGAAGCCGACCCAGCCGATCAGAAGGATGATCACACCAAGGCCAAACAGGGGCATGTTGTGCCCTGGGATGGCGTTTGGCTTGCCGTCACTGCTGTACTTACCGCGCCTAGGCCCAAGCAGCAGCAGGGCTGCAAGTGCGCCAGTAGCGCCGATCAGGTGGACTGCAGTTGAACCTGCGAAGTCCTGCACGCCTGTAAGGCCAAGGCCGAAGGCGTCACCCGCTTGAAGGAAGCCACCACCGAAGACCCAGTGGGCCGCAACGGGGTAGATAACTCCAGCGAAAACGATCGCGTAGATGACATATGCACCGAACTTGATGCGCTCGAGCGTTGTTCCCCAGACGATCGCCAGCGACACTGCGCAGAACGAGAACTGGAACAGGAACTTGGAAGGCACACTTGCTGATGAGAAGCTCATCGCGCCGAAGGTGCCCTGCCATGCATCTTGGAAGCCACCGCTTGGGACGCCACCAACAAGGTCAGGCATGCTGAAGAACCAGCCGCCCGATTGGCTGAACAGTCCACTTGAGTTACCGATGTACTTGCCGTTACCGAACGCAAGTGCGAATCCGCAGATCCACCACATGAACGCGGCAATCGAGAAGTTGGTGAGGATCTTGGCGACAATCGTGCCGGCGTTCTTCCCGCGGGAAAAGCCGATCTCCAACAGGGCGAAACCGGCCTGCATGAAGATCACGAGTGTTGCTGCGATCACCACCCAAAGGGTGTTGACGGAACTACCGACGTTGAAGTCGGATGGGACTGCACTGGCGTCATGGGCCAAGGTTGGGCCCTGAGCAGCCAGGCTTAGTGCTGGCAACGCCAGCAACGCAAACAAAGCCATACAGAAGGCAATTGTTGCGACCTTTCTCTGCTTTCTCATTGGTCCTCCAGGGAGGTAGGGGGTTTGGGGGCAACTAATGAACTGCTGCGGGCATCCTGCTGGCACGAGGCAGATAAGTCATTGGCCCTAGGGATGAACTTTTTTGGCAGTTCCTGCGCCAGATGGCTAAATCGGGCCTCACGACCCCGTCTGGGCAGTAGTTGTAGGCTTGTCAAGCC
>CALJKH010000088.1 GCA_937973575.1 uncultured Solirubrobacterales bacterium
AAGTCTTCGACGGTGATTGACTCCCGCTCAAGGTGAGACTTCGTCTTCTCCTCCCATGCCCTGAACTCTTCGGCGCCTCTGGCATTGCCGAGCGACAGCATCGGAATCGAGTGCTCAACCGGCGAGAACTTCTCAACCCTGCGACCGCTCACCTTCTGAGTGGGCGAATCCAGAGTTACTAGGTCGGGGAACTCGTCCTCGATCACACGGAGCTCGTTGAGCAGAGCGTCGTACTCGGCGTCTGTGACTGTTGGGCTGTCCTGCTCGTAGTAGGAGCGGTTGTGCTCCTCGATCTGCTCTTTTAGTTCCGCTGCGCGCTTCTCCGCTGCATCCCTACCTGTGCTCACTCGTCCTCCAAGGGAGCAATGGACTTGCCAAGACCGGCTGCTGCAAGACCATCAAGCCCACCGTGGTCGGTGAGGTCAAGGTGGATCGGGGTAACTGCGATGAAGCCGTCATCAACTGCAGTCAGGTCGGTGCCCTCTACCCGCTCGTGGACTGGCTCTTGGGCGTAGATGCGAATAGTCCTGCCACCGACATCATCGGCTGGGCCTTCATCAATCAGATCCTCCATGTACTTCCTGCGACCGAGCTTGGTTACTTTGACGCCCTTCGACTTGCCAGCTGGCGCGTTGACATTGAGGATCGTGGCGTCCTGCAGTGGGATCTGCTCCCAGTCGCGGACAAGCTTGGCGGTGAACTCAGCTACCTCTTGGAAGGCTTCCCAGCCCTCCCCAGCCATGTGGTCATACAGGCCGCCAGATGAACGCTGGGACACAGCGATCCCATTGCGGCCCAGCAGAATCCCCTCAAGCGCTGCTGCGACCGTGCCCGAGTAGGTGATGTCATCGCCAAGGTTGGCGCCGTGGTTGATCCCGCTGACAACAATGTCAGCGTTGAAGCCCTCAACCAAGCCATGCGTGGCAAGGCGCACGCAGTCAACTGGGGTTCCGTCACAGGCGAAGCCGTGGGTACCGTCGCCGAACTCAACCTTGGTCACCTTCAGCGGGCGGCGGGTAGTGATTGAGCGAGCAGACGCTGAGCGGTTGCCGTCAGGCGCGATCACGATCAACTCCAAACCGGGCACTTCGAGCAGGGCCTTGCGCAGAGTCTGCAGGCCAGTCGCCGCAATCCCGTCGTCATTGGTGAGGAGGGCCTTCACTCAACCCACTCTATTCAGCAGGTCGGGCAGCCTTGTGACAATTTCGAATCGCCTACCTATTCAGGTGAGCTTGCCCCAAGTCCAGCCGCGCTCTGCGACTAGGACCTCAAGGCTGTCAGCGCCAAGCCGGTCGAGCGCGTGAAGCGTGACCTCACCGCAGGCCTGAGCATCAGACTCAGCATTGTGGTGGTCGAGCTCAATACCGAGCCGCTCAGCGACCAGGTTCAGCCTGACTGACTTCATATCTGGCCATGCTGCCCTCGATAGCTTGACCGAGCAGAGGTATGGGATCGGATCTACCTGGAGTCCCCTCGACTCTGCACTTGCCCTGATCACTCCCATGTCAAAGACAGCGTTGTGCGCGACCAGCGGGAGTCCGGCGAAGCGGGTTGTCAGGTCGTCCCACACATCGGCGAAGTCAGGAGCATCCTCAACATCCGCGGGGCTAATCCCATGGATTCGGGAGTTGTACGGGTTCCATGCTGCGCCTGGAATACCCGGGTTGATCAGCACATGGGACGTCTCAATGATCGAGCCACCTTCGACATGGGCGACTCCGACTGAACAGGCCGAGTCTGGCGAGCCCGTCGCTGTCTCAAAGTCAATCGCTAGGAATGAAGCTCTCTCCGGCATCGGCCGGGAAGCATGCCGCTAAGGGAGGACGCGCTCCCCGTAACCGACCCCAAGGAGAGTCAAACCATGAGGTGGCGCAGTGGCCCCAGCCTCCGACCGCGGGCGACCCTGAAGCAGCGCTGCGAAGTGGTCAACTGTGTGAACCCCGCGTGCGGTTTCAAGCATCGTTCCAACCATCACTCGGTTCTGATGGCGCATAAAGGACTCAGCCTCAACGAGGAAGTCCATCTGCAGCCCTTCCTCAGTCTCAGTCTCCTCCCACCGCGCTGAGAAAATGTTGCGCTGGAATCTGAGGTGGTAAGTCTGGCGCGGAGTGAAGGCAGTGAGGTCAGGCTTGCCGGCGACCATCGCAGCGCACTCATGCAGGATTGCCTTATCAAGCTGCTTTGGCTCCCACAGGGCAGTTTGGCGGGCGTGAAGGGGTCGGTTTCGCGTCAGCAGAAGGCGGTAGCGGTAGGCGCGACTGGTCGCATTGGCCCGAGCATCGAAGCCTTCGGCTTCGTGTGAGGCTCGCACGACTACATCCGGCGGTAGGTAGGCGTTCAGCGCTTCAACTTCGAGTGGCTCGCCAGGGTGGCTAACCACCTGCCGAAGTGCGTGAACACCTGAGTCGGTGCGGCCGGCAACAGTGATTGTCGGGACGGGATCTCGACCAAGCCTGATGAACGCATCCCGGAGGGCCTGTTCGACAGTGCGCTTGCCCGGCTGCATTGCCCAGCCCTTGAAGTCAGTTCCGTCGTAGGAGAGATCAATGCGCGAGGTTGTTCCCTCGCGCACGTTCCCTTCCTTATCCGCCGCTGTGGCGGCCATCAGCCCGTACTAGACGAGCTCGAGGTAGACCATCTCGGTCGAATCCGACCGACGAGGCCCAAGCTTGAGGATGCGGGTGTAACCACCCGGACGCTCCGTGTAACGCGGGGCGATCTCCTCGAACAGCTTGTAGACGGCGAACTTGTCCTGGCCAAGTGCGCTGAGAGCCTGACGACGAGCGTGCAGGTCTCCGCGCTTGGCAAGGGTGATCAACTTCTCGATCTCAGGCTTAACGGCCTTGGCCTTCGCCTCTGAGGTCTTGATCCGCTCATGCTCAATGATCTCCTTGCAGAGGTTCTTGAGCAGCGCCTTACGGTGCGCTGTGTCGCGGGAGAGCTTGTGGCGTGTCTTCTGGTGGCGCATGACCGTTTCCTAAAGGAGGCTAGAGCCTCAGTCCTCGCGCAGGCCCTGACCCTGAGCTGCAAGAGTCTCGACAACTTCGTCGATCGACTTGCTGCCGAAGTTCGGGATTGCGGCCAGTTCGCTGCGTGACTTCGTCACAAGCTCACCGACAGTGTTGATGTTTGCACGCTTAAGGCAGTTGTACGAACGGACACCGAGGTCAAGTTCCTCAATGAGGATGTCCTCCATGCCGTTGGCAACTGGAGCTGCCGGAGCACCCGGAGCAGCTGCTGCAGCTGGGACACCCTGTGCCTGTGCTGCAACCTGATCAAGGATGCCTGCGGTCATTGCCTCACGCAGCTCAGTGACGCGCTCGACGTCAGTGAAGATTGCAAGGTGCTGGATCAGGATCTCTGCTGCCTCGCGGAGCGAAGATGTCGGATCAAGCGAACCGTCAGTCTCGATGTCAAGGGTGAGCTTGTCGTAGTCGGTGCGCTGACCGATACGGGCCTGCTCAACCGAGTAAGCAACACGGCGAACTGGAGAGAAGATCGAGTCAATCGGAATTACGCCGATTGGCTGGTCGTCACTCTTGTTCTCCTCGGCTGGGCGGTAACCGCGGCCGGTGCCAATGGTGAGGTAGACCTCAAGCTTCGTCTTGTTCTCAAGAGTCGCAATGTGAGTGTCTGGGTTGAGGATCTCGACGCCTGTAGGCAGGTCGATGTCCTTTGCTGTGATCGTTCCTGGACCAGTAACAACCAGCGGAGCCTCAACTTCAGCGGCGCTGTCAGCCATGCGGCAAACAAGCCCCTTGAGATTGAGAACAATGTCGGTGACGTCTTCCTTGACGCCCTCGATCGACGAGAACTCATGCTGAACACCCTCGATGCGAACGCTGGTTACAGCGGCGCCCTCAAGGGAGCTGAGCAGAACTCGACGAAGCGAGTTACCGAAGGTGTAGCCGAAGCCACGCTCAAGCGGTTCAATTGTAAAGGAGCCGCGGTTATCTTCCGTGGTGTCCTTGGTAATCCGGGGGATCTGGAATTCGAGCATCGGGATCCTGTGTGTCGGGGTGGGAGGGCCGCCGGTCGGCGACCTATCGCGAAGCGCCGTAGCGCCTCGACTTTTAACTACTTGGAGTACAACTCGACGATGAGCTGCTCTTCCACCGGTGCGGAGATCTCACTCCGCTCGGGGAGGCGCAGAACCTTCGCCGCAAGTGAATCGTGGTCGGCCTGAAGCCAGGCTGGGACCTGTCCGGACAGCTCGGTTGCGCTGCGGATGACCTCTGCTGCTGAGGAGCCCGCAGCCGCTGCGATCACATCGCCCGGCTTGACCTGGAAAGAGGGGATGTCAACGCGACGGCCGTTAACCGTCCAGTGGCCGTGGCAGACCAGCTGACGTGCCTGGCGACGCGAAGCTGCGAAGCCGAGACGGACGATGACGCTGTCAAGGCGGCACTCAAGAAGACGGAGCAGGTTCTCACCCGTTACGCCGTCCTGACGGCTTGCCTTTTCGTAATAGATGCGGAACTGACGCTCAAGGACTCCGTAGTAACGGCGTGCCTTCTGCTTCTCACGAAGCTGAACTCGGTACTCGCTCTGCTTCTGGCGGCCGCGGCCGTGATCTCCGGGCGGATATGCGCGGCGATCGATGGCGCACTTAGGCGTAAGGCAGCGCTCACCCTTGAGGAAGAGCTTCTGGCCTTCGCGGCGGCACTGCTTGCACTGTGCAGATGTATCGCGAGCCACTAGACGCGCCTCCTCTTGCGAGGACGGCAGCCGTTGTGAGCCTGCGGAGTCACGTCACGCACGCTGCTGACCTCAAGGCCAGCGGCTTGGAGCGAACGGATTGCAGTCTCACGGCCTGAGCCGGAACCCTTAACGAACACGTCGACCTTCTGAAGGCCATGCTCCATGCCCTTACGGGCTGCAGCGTCAGCTGTGACCTGAGCTGCGAATGGGGTGCTCTTACGGGAACCCTTGAAGCCTGCTCCGCCTGCCGACTCCCACGCGATGACATTGCCTTCGCGGTCGGTGAGTGACACGATCGTGTTGTTGAACGAAGTCTTGATGTGTGCCTGCCCGTGAGGCACGTTCTTGCGGACGCGCTTGCGACCGCGCTGAGGACGACGGTTGGCGCTCACTTGGCCACCTTCTTCTTACCTGCGACCTGAAGCCGCTTCGGGCCCTTGCGCGTACGGGCATTGGTCTTTGTCTTCTGGCCGCGAACTGGGAGGCCACGGCGGTGACGGATGCCGCGGTAGCAGCCAATCTCCATCAGACGCTTGATGTTCTGGGAACGCTCACGACGGAGGTCACCCTCAACGGTGAGCTCGCCATCAACGAGGTCACGGAGCTTGCCCGCCTCTTCCTCGGTGAGGTCCTTAATCCTGGTGTCGTACGAGATACCGGCCTTGTCGAGCAGCTGCTGCGACGTGGTGCGACCGATGCCGTAGATGTAAGTGAGACCGATTTCGGCCCGCTTGTTTGGGGGAAGGTTGATTCCTGCGATACGTGCCATTACTTAACCCTGACGCTGCTTATGACGTGGGTTCTGGCAGATCACGAGAACACGACCGCGACGGCGGATGATGCGGCACTTCTCACACATTGGTTTGACCGACGGCCGTACCTTCATTACTCTCAGATCTGTCGCAGGGTTGTGGACGCAGCTGTTTCGCGGGCCTCTCCGAGGACCATGGTTCGGCCGCAAGGATGGCACCGCAAGGCGGCGCGACCAACGACAGTAGCAAAACAGCGCATGCGTGCGTTGTCAGGTTGCAAGGCTTTCATTCAGCCTCGCCCCCGTTGCCCTCATTCTCGCGTCGATGCCATGGTGTCAGCACCCTCGGACCTTCACTAGTTACAGCGACTGTAAATTCGAAATGGGCGGACAGCGAGCCGTCAACTGTGTGGACCGACCAGTCGTCGTCAGCTACGACGATCCCTGGAGATCCTGTTGAAACCATTGGTTCTATTGCGATAACCATGCCCTCTTCCAGCTTGGGCCCCTTGCCGGCCGGGCCCTGATTGGGGACCTCAGGCGGCTCATGCATTTCTCGCCCGACGCCGTGACCAACGAGTCCGTTGACGACGCTCAGGCCCTCTCCTTCGACCTTAACCTGAACTGCATTAGATATGTCACCAATTCGATTTCCAACCTGGACTTTTTCAATCGCCGCGAAAAGCGAAGCCTCTGTCGCATCGAGCAAGTGCTGAGCCTCGTCTGTGATTTCGCCAACTGGGAAGGTGCGCGCCGCATCGGCAACCCAGCCGTCAAGCTGAACTCCGACGTCGATCGAGATCACATCGCCCTTCTGCAATTTGTAGGAGCCGGGAATGCCGTGGACGACCATGTCGTTCGGTGACGCGCAGATCGAACCCGGGAAACCGCGGTAACCCTTGAAGACCGGGATGGCTCCTTGAGACCGGATGAAGCGCTCTGCTGTTTCATCGAGCTCAGCGGTTGTCACACCAGGACGGATACGACCTTCTACGAGGTCGAGAGTCTTGACGAGGATGTCCCCCGCCGCCGCCATCTTGTCGATCTCAGCAGCGGTCTTACGAACGATCAAATCGTGTCCTCAAGCCTGAGGGTTGCCAGCGCAGCTCGGATGTGATCGTGCACCTCCGTCTGGCTGCGCGTACCGTCAAAGCGCCTGAGGACTCCACGCTGCTCGTAGTAATCAACGAGCGGTTCTGTTTGATCGTGGTAAACGGAAAGTCGGTTGACGATTACCTCTTCGGTGTCGTCGTCACGCTGGATCAAGCGGGAACCGTCCTGATCGCAGATGCCCTCGTGCTTGGGCGGGTCAAAGTCGATGTGGTAGCCGTGACCACTGGCAGCGCAGACGCGACGGCCCGACAGGCGCTTGACTAGCTCCTCGTCGGGAACGTCAATCAGCAGGGTCGCAGTGACCTTCCGGCCTACTCCTTCGAGAGCTGCTGCGAGAGCGTCAGCTTGGCCGATTGTGCGTGGGAAGCCGTCAAGGAGGAACCCGTCGCTGCAGTCCTCCTGGCTGATCCTCTCAACGATTACGCCAACGATCAGATCGTCGGGGACAAGGTTTCCGCCGTCCATGAACTCCTTGGCCTGCTTGCCAAGGTCTGTTCCTTCTGCAACAGCTTCGCGAAGCATGTCGCCAGTTGAGGCCCAAGGCAAGCTGAAGTCTTGAACGAGGCGCGCGGCCTGCGTCCCCTTACCCGCACCCGGAGGACCGAGGAGGATCAGGTTGAGCTCTTGGCTCACGACCGAAGGAACCCTTCGTAGGAGCGCATCATCAACTGGGCTTCCATCTGCTTGACGGTGTCAAGAGCAACGCCAATCACGATCAGCAGTGATGTGCCGCCGAAGTAGAGGTTGGTGTTGGTCTGGTTGATCAAGATCGTTGGGAGAGCTGCCACGGCGGCAAGGAACAGAGCGCCGGGGAATGTGAGCCTTGCGAGGATCCGGTCGAGGTATTCGGCCGTTGGTCGACCTGGGCGCACACCAGGAATGAAACCGCCGTACTTCTTCAGGTTCTCAGCTTGGTCAACCGGATTGAACGTGACCGCTGTGTAGAAGTAGGTGAAGAGGATGATCAGGATCGTTTCGCCGATCAGGTACGGGCCACCCGATGGGTTGAAGAAAGCGGCCATGTTCTTTGCCCATGGGGTTGCGATCAGCTGACCGACCGTGGGAGGGAATGCCATAAGGCTGGCGGCGAAGATGACTGGGATCACGCCGGCCATGTTTACGCGGAGCGGCAGGTAGGACTGCTGACCGCCGACCATGCGTCGACCAACCTGCTGCTTGGCGAACTGGATTGGAATGCGGCGCTGGCCTTCCTGGACGAACACGATCGCAGCGACAATCGCTACCGCAAGGAATGGCATGAGCACTCGGAAGACTTGGTCTGGACTTGTCCACCAGGACTGAAGAGCGTTGGGTAGACGGGCGACGATCGAAGCGAAGATCAGAAGCGAGATGCCGTTACCGATGCCGCGCTGGGTGATCAGCTCACCCATCCACATCAGGAGCATCGTGCCGGCTGTGAGGGAGATGGCGATCAGCATGATCGTCTCTGGACCCCAATCACGAACAACAGCTTGGCCGGCGCTTACTTGGAAGGACTTGAAGAGGAATACGTAACCAATTGACTGAGCGAAGGCAAGTCCAACAGTCAGATAACGCGTGTACTGAGTGATCTTGGCTTGGCCAACCTCACCTTCCTTTGAGAGCTTCTCAAGTGAAGGAACAACCACCTGCAGCAGCTGCAGGATGATCGAGGCTGTGACGTAGGGCATGATGCCCAACGCGAAAAGGGCGATGCGCTGAAGGCCACCACCGGAGAACAGGTTGAGGAACCCGAGGATGTTCGATCCTGCGAAGTTCTTCTGAATGTCTGCGACTGCCTGCGAGTTGATGCCAGGCGCTGGGATGTGGGAGCCAAGGCGATAGAGGGCAAGAATCCCTGCTGTGAACAGGAGCTTCTTCCGGATCTCCGGGACAGTAAAACCTCTGAGGATCGTGTTCAGCATTCCGCTGACCTCTCCCCTTTGTCCTAGTCCTCGAGCTGTTCCGCGGTTCCGCCAGCGGCGGTGATTGCCTCACGCGCTGCTGCGCTGAAGCCATGAGCCTTGACGTTGAGCGACTTCTTCAGTTCGCCCTTGGCAAGGATCTTCACCGGAATGCCACGACGGGTTGCGAGTCCAGCTGCCTTCAAAGTCTCAGGTGTTACCTCGGCGCCTGCATCAAAGCGGGCTTCGAGATCAGAGAGGTTCACAGCTTGAGTGTGCGTGCGGAACATCTCGAAAGGCATTGACTTCTTCATGTGAGGGCCGCGCAGCTTGCCCATCCGCATGTGAATTGGAGTCTGGCCACCCTCGAAACGATCGCGGCGCTTTGAGCCGGAGCGTGAGCCATAGCCCTTCTGGCCACGACCTGAAGTCTTGCCAGTGCCTGAACCTTCGCCACGGCCGACGCGCTTGCGTGGACGCTTGGCACCCTTGGCAGGGCGCAGGTTGTGGAGGCCGATGCGCTCCTCAGTTTCCTTCTCGTCTACTGGCATTAGCCTTCCTCCACCTTTACGAGATGTGCAACACGGCGAATCATGCCCCGCAGCTGCGGAGTATCGGCGTGCTCAACGGTGCTGCCAATCTTACGAAGACCGAGTGACTCGAGCGTCGCACGCTGTGGCTTGTCGGCACCGTTGGCTGACTTGAACTGGGAAATCTTGACCTTGCTCATGACTGCTCCTCAGCGGGTGCGTCAGCTGCAGGCGCTTCAGCGGCAGGCTCGGCTGGAGCTTCAGCGGCAGGCTCGGCTGGAGCTTCGGCTACTGGAGCAGCTGGTGCTGCCTCAGCTGCTGGAGCTTCCTCAGCTGCAGGTGCAGCTGCAGTCTTTTCCTTGCGGTTTGGATCAAGGCCGAGGACCTTATCAACGCTGATGCCACGGAGCTCAGCAACCTCTTCAGGTGTGCGGAGACCACGGAGGCCTTCCATCGTTGCCTTCACAAGGTTGATCGGAGTCTGGGAACCAAGGCTCTTCGAAAGAACATCATGGATGCCAGCAAGTTCGAGTACCGCGCGCACACCGCCACCGGCGATGACGCCAGTACCTGGTGATGCAGGACGGAGAAGAACACTGCCGGAGCAGAACTCGCCAGTGATCGGGTGAGGAATCGTGGCACCGTGCCTTGGGACGCGGTAAAGGTTCTTCTTAGCCTGCTCGACACCCTTTTGGATGGCGACTGGGACTTCGTTTGCCTTGCCGTAACCGATTCCTACAACCTCGTGCTCGTCACCTACGACGACCAGCGCTGTGAAGGAGAAGCGGCGACCGCCCTTGACTACCTTTGCCACACGGTTGATCTCGACAACTCGCTCTGCGAGGTCAAGGCCGTTTGGTGAAACTGTTCGCTTATCGCTGATCATGGATTACCGAGCCTAACGATCAGAACTCAAGGCCGCCCTCACGGGCGCCTTCGGCCAGGGCTTTAACCCGACCGTGATAGAGGTAACCGCCGCGGTCAAACACGGCGCTTTCGATGCCAGCGGCCTTTGCGCGCTCGGCGATCAGCTTGCCAACCTTCTCTGACTGCTCCATTGGGCCAAGGCCCTTGAGGTCAGCTTCTGTCCAGTTGACTGCTGCAATTGTGTGGCCTGCATCGTCGTCGATCAGCTGTGCGCTGATGCCACGGTTGCTGCGGAAAACGCTGATGCGAGGACGCACTGCGCTGCCGCGAACCTTCGCGCGGACGCGACGGCGCCGCTTGAGACGGCTTTGAACCTTGCTCTTGGTGGCACTCATGCCCTCTTGCCGACCTTCCTGGCGACGTACTCGCCCTGGTAGCGAATGCCCTTGCCCTTGTATGGCTCCGGCGGACGCTGCTTACGGATTACGGCGGCGACTTGGCCCACCTTCTGTTTGTCAATGCCGCGGACGATTACTTCGGTCTGCTGCGGCACTTCAAATTCGATTCCCTCAGGGGCGTCAATCATCACAGGGTGTGAGTAGCCCACGAGAAGCTCAAGGTCCTTGCCCTTGAGGCTTGCGCGGTAACCAACACCTTGGATCTCGAGACGCTTCTCGTAACCCTCGGTAACGCCAACAACCATGTTGAAGAGCAGTGTGCGAGTGAGGCCGTGAAGCGCACGGTGTGGCCCACGGTCGCTTGGGCGCTCAACTGTGACTACGCCTTCGCCCTGCTCGATCTTCATGTCGCGGCTGACGCGCTCGCTGAGCTCGCCCTTTGGCCCCTTGACGGTGACCCTTTCAGGTGCGATCTCGAAAGTGACGCCTGACGGCACTTCGATTGGCTTCTTTCCAATACGTGACATTTCGATTACCAGACGTGTGCCACGACTTCGCCGCCAATACCTGCGCTGCGGGCCTCGTGGCCGGTCATGACGCCCTTCGACGTCGAAATGATTGCGGTACCAAGGCCACCCTGGACCTTGGGGATGTGGTCGTGGTCTACATAGAGACGACGGCCTGGACGTGACACGCGGCGGATGCCGGAAATCACTGGCTTACGGTCTTCGGTGTAACGAAGAGTAAGACGGAGACGCTCGCCAGCCTCGCCCTCTGGGGCGGCCTCGCGGGAAACGCTCTCGATGTAACCCTGCTCGTCAAGGATGCGGGCAATCTCCTGCTTCAGGTTTGAGGCAGGCACGACGACGTCGTGATGCTGCGCATGCGCACCATTGCGAACGCGGGTAAGAAGGTCAGCTACTGGATCTGTCATTGACATGTGATTACCAACTGCTCTTTGTCATACCGGGGATGTAGCCGTTGTGAGCAAGCTCGCGAAGGCAGATTCGGCAGATGCCGAACTTCTTGTAGACCGAGCGTGGGCGACCGCAACGGCGGCAACGCGTGTACTCACGGGTCTTGTACTTCTGGGGGCGCTGCTGACGCACGCGCTGTGATGTCTTGGCCATGTCTCCTGGGTCCTCTAGTTACTCGGCGTCTTCGGCGGGGGCCTCTTCGGCCTCGCCTTCGCCTTCGTCGGAAGTCTCTTCTTGCTCAGCTGATTCCTCAGCCTCTGGTGCTGCTTCTACCTCTGGCTCCTCTGTGGGCTCGTCGGCAGGCGCCTCTTCGGCTGGTGCTTCGTCGGACTCTGCTGGGGCCTCCTCAGCTGCTGGTGCTGCTGCAACTGGGGCTGGCTTTGGCTCGGCCGGCTTAGCGAAAGGCATTCCAAACAGCTGAAGAAGTGCGAATGCCTCTTCATCAGTCTGAGCTGAGGTTGCCATCACGATGTCAAGACCACGAACTTGGTCCACTGCGTCGTAATCGATCTCAGGGAAGATGATCTGCTCGCGCACACCGATGGCGTAGTTGCCACGGCCGTCGAACGACTTCGGGTTAAGACCGCGGAAGTCGCGAATACGAGGGATTGCCACCGAAAGAAGGCGGTCAAGGAACTCGTACATCTTCTCGCCACGCAAGGTGACTGCAAGGCCTACTGCCATGCCCTCACGGAGCTTGAACTGGGCAATCGACTTCTTCGAACGGCGGATGTTTGGATGCTGACCAGTGATCGTCGCAAGCTGCTCTTGGGCAGCCTCGAGGACCTTTGAGTCCTGCTTGGCGTCGCCGACACCCATGTTGACGACGATCTTTTCAAGCTTTGGAGCCTGCATTGCGGACGAGTACTCGAACCGCTTGATCAACTCAGCGCGGATCTCCTTCTCGTAGCGCTCCTTCATACGTGCTGACATCAGTCGATCTTCTCCCCACTGCGCTTGGCGACGCGAATGCGACGGCCGTCCTCGCGAAGGATGCCTACGCGGGTTGGCTTGCCGTCCTTGGGATCAAGAAGAGCAACGTTGGAAACTGGAATGGCACCCTCTTGGCTGATTACGCCACCGGTCTGCTCGAGGCCTTGAGCGCCCTCGATCTGCTGGCGCGGTACATGGCGCTTAATCAGGTTGAGGCCCTGGACGTAAACACGACGACGCTCTGGATCAACGCGCAGAACTTCTCCCTGCTTACCGCTGTCCTTGCCTGAAATGACTTCGACGGTGTCGCCCTTACGAATCTTCATTGATGACATTAGAGAACCTCCGGGGCGAGAGAAATGATCTTCATGAAGTCCTTATCGCGGAGCTCACGAGCAACTGGGCCGAAGATACGAGTACCGCGCGGATTGTTCTGATCATCAATGATCACCGCTGCGTTCTCATCGAACCCAATTGAGGTGCCGTCTTCGCGGCTGAAAGGCTTCTTGGTGCGGACGACCACAGCTGTGACGACCTCACCCTTCTTGACAGTGCCCTGCGGAGTCGCCTGCTTAACGGTGGCGACGATGATGTCGCCAACACGGGCGTAACGCTGGCGGGAACCGCCACGGACACGAATGCAAAGGATTTCACGGGCGCCACTGTTGTCAGCAACGCGAAGGCGTGTTTCGTTCTGGATCATCGTGCGCGCTCCACTACCTCTTCGAGACGCCAGCGCTTAGTAGATCGGAAGAGCACACGTCTGAACTC
>CALJKH010000089.1 GCA_937973575.1 uncultured Solirubrobacterales bacterium
GGTCACGCATGTATGCGGAACAGGCGATGACACGGTCTGCCCTGTTGGTCATCCAACGCTCCACCCCGTGGATGTGGGACTGCGGATGGTCTTGGACCCAGCCCTGGTGTCTGCCGTATTCGGTCGCGTGAACTGTCATCACGAGTGGGCAGCGGAAGCGCTTGGCGAGGTGGTCGCCAGCAGAGGCAACAAGCCAGTCGTGACCATGGACAAGGTCAAATTCGAAGCGGTCGCCAAGCTCCACGCCCGCTGCGAGAAGGTCGGAGTTCATGTGCTCAATCCAAGTAATGAACTCTGAGAGGTCGCGTGGGCGGCTTGGCTCAACAACGCGGTGGACATGGACTCCGTCCATGTCCTCCTCTGTTGGCGAGGTGTCGTCACCGCGGGTGAGGACGTGAACCTCAGCCGATCCGGTAGCCACAAGCTGTTCGCTGAGCTTGCGGACGTGGCGAGCCAGCCCACCTTCCACGATCGGCGGGTATTCCCAGCTGAGGATTAGTACGCGGGGCTTTGTCATGGTGAGAAAAGAGCGTTGGGGCGCAGGTCTGGCGCGATGCTTTCGAGAGTGTCGGGGAACTCAGATTCTAATGCGCCTTGGACTGAGTCAAGGTGCGCCTCTGCTCGCTCGGTCGGATAGTCACCTGTGCTGCCGCCCTCGTGGAGGAAAGCCCAGTCGGAGGCCTCCAAAGCAAGCAGCGCGCGAAGCTGCTCAGGCGACGACGCGTCCTTCCCGTTGTGACGGGTGCGCAGTTCAGTGCCGCGAATCCGCCACGCAAACTCTGCGGCCTTCGGGCCCGACCAAACATCAAAGCCTCTGCCCCGCCCCCAGCTCGTCTCCGGTGGATCTTCCTTGATCCGCACTGGGCGCCGGCGGGCGACAGCCTCGTCAAGGCGTTCAATCTCGATCCCACGCTCAGCAGCTTGGGAGACGACAGTCTGGAGCCACCAGATTCCCTCATGCCAATGGTGGCCAAAGAGCTCGGTGTCCATTGCCACAACAGCCAACGGGTCACGGACAGCCCCCGATGCACCGACCAGGCGTTTCTCGACAGCGTCGAGGAATGAGGTTGCGTCCCGGCGTACTGCTTCCCACGCACGCGCTGGGTCGTAGGCAGTTCCATCGTTGGCCCAAGCTCGGTGGTGGTGAGTGGTGAGCCCATGGTGGTCGCGGTACTCGGGGCCGGCTGGGTAGCCGTCGTGTGACCAAACCAGTTCGGTCAGTTCACGGTCCATTGGCACAAGGGTTGGCCCCTCAGGTGATGCATGCGGGACAAGGTTGCGCTTCGCACCGCGGCCCAGGACATCAGTCCAATCAACAACTGCTGTGTGAACGCCAGCTTCAGCGAGTAGACGGTCCATCCATGGGGCGTGCCCACATTCCGGGAGCCAAAGGCCGCCATTCCAACCTGCAAACCTGCGGCGGTGTGAGGCGATCCCAGTCTCAAGTTGCATCCTTACTGCACCGTCCACTGCGGCTAGCGGAAGCACCTCGTGAGTCGCGGAGGAAGTCCATGCGGCGTGTTGCGCCCAAGCGCCGATCAGGTCGCCGTCGAGTTCATCCCAAAGCTCTGCAGCCTCTTGGTAAACGGCTGCCGAGTGGCGGATTGCCTTGGCTACATCCTCCCTCCCCCGGGCTCGTTCCTCAGCCTCGTCCAGCTCGTGAGTGGCTGGCCGCAGCTCACGCAGGAAGGCCCGGCATAGCTCATTCGTCTTTGGGTCCTCAAGCTGGTCAGCAAGCACGGGCGTGACAGAGAGCGTTAAGGGCGCGCCTGAATCGAGCAGGTCGAGGAGCGGCAGATACGAAGTTGCGATTGCCTCCCAAAGCCACTCCTCACCAAACGGCCAGGTGCCGTGGCCAACAACCAGCGGCATGTGAGTGTGAAGGACGATTGCGAGCGAGCCGCCGCGCCCTGGCGGCCGAAGGCTCATGCGTAACAGACTGCGATCAGGTCAAGGCAGCCGTTTAGGTCCGTCGTGCGCAGAGCAAAGTCCTTGCTGCTGATAGCCGGCACGAACCTGTCGTAGAACGGCTTGGTGATGCGCAGCTTCTGATGGACAGTGTCCCAGCCAGCCTTGATCGCAATCTCATGCGCGCGAAGAACACGCGCATGGAACAGGCCGTACATCTCAACCTTGTCGAACACCTCAAGGCAGAGCTCGAGATACTCGTCCGGCCGCCACTCCCGAAGGTGGAAGGGGTTATTGGACTTGACCGCTCCGGGAGGAGCCAGAGTCAACAGGTTGGGAGTGGACACGTAGGCGATGCCGCCTGGGGCGAGAGTGCCCTTGATCTGTTCGAGGATCCCCTTCGGGTCTTCAACATGCTCAATCGTCTGCAGGAAAACAGAGGCGTCAACTTCCTCATCGAACATCTCGACGAGCGTGCGCTCAAACCGAATGTTGTCTGCGACATAACGAAGGCGTGCGTGTTCAAAGGTCTCAGGGTTTGCTTCCACTCCCACTACCGACTTGGCAGCCGTGGCAAGTAGCCCAGTGCCGTAACCCTCGCCGCAGGCAAGGTCTACAACGCGCTTACCGGAGACGCGCTCGGTGATCCACTCGTAGACCGCGAGGTGGCGGCGATACCAGTAGTTCTCCTCAGGAACGTCAGGGAGAGTGCGCTCTCCAGTCAGTTCAAGGGGAGGCACTCCGTCGGGCTGATTCTCTTGGAAATACTTAGTCACGGGTCTGAAGGGTAGAGTGCGCTCCGCATGACCGCCCCCGCGACAGACGAAGAGATCCGCGATGTCAACGAGCGCTACCACGATGTAGCTGCTGTTACCTACGACTCAAAGTGGGGAATTGACTTTGGCCCGATCGGCCTGAGTCAGGTTGAAGGCAAGCTTGAAAAGGTCCTCGGCAAGCCGGTTCCGAACCTTGGCCGCGTGGTCGAAATCGGCGCGGGTACGGGCTACTTCTCACTCAACCTGCTGCTTGGCGGCAAGTGCGAGGAGGTTGTCGCGACTGACATCTCCCCGGGGATGATCAAGACACTGAAGGCCAATGCCAAGCGCCTTGGGCTGAAGGTTGAAGCGCACACCTGCGAGGCAGCTGAGCTGCCGCTCGAGGATGAGTCGGTTGACACTGTCCTCGGCCACGCCGTCCTCCACCACCTTCCAGACCTCGACGCAGCATTTGAAGAGTTCTTCCGCGTCTTGAAGCCAGGCGGCGTCCTCTTCTTCGGTGGCGAACCATCGAAGCTTGGTGACCAGATCGCCAATGTCCCCAAGGGCTTCGCCCGCAGGGTCTCCCCAGCTTGGCGAGCAGCTCTGCGCGCTCGCCCAGCACCCGCAGCCCACGCTGATGGTTCGGGGTCAGAGGAGGAGCACGACCTTGAGAAGTTCGTTGATGTTCACGCCTTCGAGCCAAAGGCGATCAGCGCCCCGGCTATGTCAGCCGGCTTTGCCGACGTCGAGGTTGTTGGCGAAGAACTACTCGCCAACTGGTTCGGTTGGACTAACCGGGCACTTGAAGCGACAGCCGACCCTGAGGACGTACCAATGGCTTGGCGCATGTACGCATTCCGCGGATACGTCGCGTTGCAGAAGGTTGACCGCGCACTGCTCGAGGGCAGACTGCCGGCGCAGATCTTCTACAACCTGATGGTCGGCGCGCGCAAGCCCGCCTGAGCACCTAGCGCTTAGAGGCCTTCGGCTTCTTAGTTGGCTTGGGCTTCTTAGTTGCCTTCGGCTTCTTTGTGGCCTTCGGCTTCTTGGTTGCCTTCGGCTTCTTCGTTCCCTTGTGCTTGGGCTGACCTGAGGCGGCGTTACCGATTCCACGCTCGTAAGGCGCTGGCCCACCGAGCGAAAGCGCACAGACCTGCTGATCATCATCGCCGCCTGATCGGAGCCACTCACAAGGAATCGGCTCCTTGATTGGCGGATCGATGCAGAGGCCTACTGTCCCCTCGGAGTCGCTGGAAACTGGAACTGCCCAGCAGCCATATGGAGGGTTGCCATCCGGGCAGACATAGCGACCATCGTCTTGGACGCATTCAGCTGGCATCGGAGGCAGGCCGGGCTCGGGTGATCCACCATCACTCGGGTCGGGAGTGCCTGTCGGCGGCGCTGGCTCCGAAGGAGTCTCTGGCTCCGCAGGCGTTCCTGGCCCGGCAGGCGTTTCTGGCTGGGCAGGCAGGACTATCTCAGTCTGAGAGCTCTGGCCTGCGTCGTCCGGCTCGGCCATCGCCGCCGCAGGGGCAACGAGCAGCGCCAAGCTGGCAAGAAGGGCTCCAAAGGTTGCCTTTGCGGGCATGCACCGAATTGTACACACTCATTTGACTGAATTGAGTGACAGAGACCTCAAAATCACAAACAGCAACCCAGTTCGAGTCTTTTCTACCCGGGCCGAGCGACCTCAACCCTGCTGCCACCGCCCTGCTTAGCCGCATAGAGAGCACGGTCGGCGTCTCCGTAAACCTCATCCCAGCGGGCCCCCGGCTGAGCAAGCACAGCACCAACGCTCACCTTGATTGGAACCCCATCGGGTGCCGTCACTTTCGACACTGCAGAGCGGATCCGCTCGGCTGTGTCAACTAGACGCTCAGGTTTGCAGGCGGGCAGGATCGCTGCGAATTCGTCCCCGCCAAGACGAGCAAGAGAGTCCTCAGCACGTACAGACTCGGCAGCAGCCTTGGCGATGTCGCGGAGGACACCATCGCCAACCTGGTGCCCAAATAGGTCGTTGACTCTTTTGAACTTGTCCACATCGAGTATCAGCACCCCGAAGGGCTTAGCGCGGCGGTCGTCAAGGTCAAGGTGGAGCTCCTCCGCCTGAGTGAAAGACGCCCTGTTCTGCAACCCAGTTAATGAGTCGGTGAGTGAGCGGCTCTCCATCCGCTCACGGAGGCACACCTCGCCAAGCGCGTCAGCCAGAAGAAGGCGGGTTGCTGGGTCTTCGCTGGCCACGCTCGTCTCCATTGCCGGCGGATAGGTGGCGATCAGCACCCCGAACTCACTCCCCGACGATCTGACTGGATTGCAGATCGTCGTCAGACCTGCCGTTGCGTGAGGACACCGGGCTGCCAGCGGGCTATCGAACCGGCTTACATGCGGGAGCCCACTGGAAAGGGCGAGGCAATCTGCACTCCTGAGAGGAGGCTTTGGACTGCCCGCGCTAGCCGACGACCTTTGCGGCTCGACCCAGTCAAGCCAGCCTTGGCTTTTCCCGAGTACGTAGAAGTCAAGCTTGGCGCCAGGAGCAAGAACGTTTGTGGTGTGGAGTACTTCACTGAGTGCGGCGCTAATGCTGTCTGCGGCAATCACAGCGGAGAAGGTGTCCGTAAGGGAGATGTTGTGGGCTGACATCACAGCCACCCTGCGACTGGCTTGGTCGCGGGAGATCACCTGGCCAAGGGCTGCCACTAGAGGCTCCAACTCGTCGAGCAGGT
>CALJKH010000090.1 GCA_937973575.1 uncultured Solirubrobacterales bacterium
AGTGTCTGGTACTTGCCGAACTCGAGCACGGGATAACGAACCAGAAGATCCCAAGAGTTACCTAGGCCAGCAGCGGCGACAACCGGCGCATAGAGGAGAGCTGCGGCACCTACTGCGCAGCCCGACCACGGAAGAAGGGTCTTCCGCAGATCGCCTTTAACTAAGAGCCCGAGTGCACTTCCAAGTGCAAGATAGGCAGCAAACTCGATTCGCCACGCCGCAACTACGCCAAGCAGAAGACCTGCTGCCCACGGCCGAGAGCCGAGCAGCAACAACGAGCCAAGCGCAAGCGCCATTGCGATTGGGTATGGATGAGGACCGGTCGCGGAGCTAACGGCAAAGATGGCGACGGCCCATGCCAGAAGCGATGGAAGCTGGCCGGACCTCCTAAGCGAAAGGCGCCAGACGAGCAAGGCCACGGTGGCATCGCTTAACGCCCGCAAGATCCGCCAATCGATTAGGGACGGTCCGTGAAGCTTCCAAATCAGAGCTAGGAGATACGGCTGGCCAGGTGGATAGAACCACCAGAAGTCTCGATACGGAACCTCACCGCGGGAAATGCGCGCAGCAGCCTGCAGCATTAAGCCCTCGTCGTTGAGCTGGATCCAATCCTTAAGCGTGAGTAGGCCGATTGAGAGCCCAGCAAGCCACAGCAGGATTCCGGGAAGCCAGCGCTTCAATCTCATGGCTTCAGCTCCCAAACGCGAGCGCAGCCGAACGACTTGACAGAAAGCACCTTGCCGGCAAGCGCAGGCCCAAGATCGGCTTGGTGCCCGCAGTCCGCATATAGGAAGCGTGCGTGAGACTCGCGCAGCAAGGCGGTGGCCTGCTGCTCGTCAAGCTGACCCTTAAAGAACTCCTCTGCAACGACAACGCGCTGTCTGAAGTTAGGCGTCCACGAAAGCTCGCCAACCCAGGTCGGGCGCCCAGTGTGAGCCGGCACTGTCAGACCGGCCTTGATCGGGGCCAGCACACCTCCACTACCATGAGCCTTCGCGAGGTAACTCAGGGCCTCAGCCTCTCCGTCTTCAAGGAAATACGGCTGCTCGGACCTATGAATCTCCAGCCTCATGAGGTTCATCCGGTGAAGCGTGCCGGGAACACACATGATTAGGCAGAACGCGATGGGCAGAACGCTGTTGGCTCTCCACCACGACAGAGGCTTTACCGAAAGGGAACCTCGGACCGCAAGGGCTCCAAGCGCGAATCCAATGCCTTGAACAGCGTGGAACGGAAATGTGCCTGAGCCTGACACCGCGATCGCCGCGTATTCGAGAACCATCATTGGAGCGAGCAGCAGAAGCACGCTCTCACCCCAGTCCCGCGGCCGGGCCCGGTATGCGAGGACCGCAGGTAACCACGGAAGTAGAGCCCCAGCCCAGACAGCGAAGGACCAGAGCCCAAGCGAGTTGTTTGCCTTTGCGGCGATCTGCCAGACATCCTCTGTGCCGGAAAGCCAGCGGTAGTAGACCAAGGGAACAAGGCAGGCAAGTAGGAACGGGAGGCGCTTCAGGACCAGACCTGCGGGAGCCTCCCGGCGCCTCAAAAGGTCGGCAATCACGACAACGGCAAGAAGCTCGGCCCCTTGCCAAGGCTGCAGCCATGAACAGGTCAGAGCCAGCAGGGGCAGGCCAACAGCCACCAGCCGACCCGCAGCCTCATCTCTCTGGCGCTCGGCAGCTAGGAGAGCTCCAATGAGCGCGGCCACCGCGAGGGCGGTCATCATGTAGCCCCAGAGCCAAGCGGGAGCAAACATCTCTCCGGCTACGAACTCCGTTTGGCCCCTGAAGCCGCCTGCCAAAACATTCCAACCGAGCAGCGCACCAACTGGCGACAGCCCGAACAGGATTAGAGCCAATGCTGCGGTGCGCGGGCCACCCTCAGGCGTAAACCGCCGGGTCCACATCACCGCGCTCGCGATCACAGCTGGGATCGCAACAAGCTTCGACAGCTGGTAGCTCGCAATCACTGATAAGCCCAACCGATGAAGTAGGCCTGACAGCGCGAATCCGGGATGCACGAACGCGCTCCCGGTCTGAGCTGGAATCGACCACAGGCTGTTGATGGTGAGCCCGCGAGAGGAAGAAACGATCCACGAGAGGTACTGGAGCTGGTCGGCGCCAACCTGGCTCTCCGCCCCGCCGAGCACATGGCCCTTCGCGATCAATGCAGCCAGAACGGAGCAGGAGACCGCGGCGAACGCTGCCCCGAGCAGTACCTCGCTGCGTGTGAGCGATCCCTTGAGCTTCATCTCAGATCCCCCGCGGAGGCCCGTCCTTCTGAATAACTCCACGCAGCACGGGCAGACCAAACCTTGTCGGCTACCGAGGCTGGCAACAACGGCGCTAGCGGGGTCAAAACCCGCGCTATGACCGCCTTAAGGTGCCTCAACCCTGTCCGCGGCGCACTGGGCGGAGCGATCCCGGGGTGAAGCTCGTCAAGGAGGACGCTTGCCTTGCCAACCTCCCGCATACGCTGATCCGTCGAGGCTGGAGTATCGACCCGAAGATGCCAGCCAATTG
>CALJKH010000091.1 GCA_937973575.1 uncultured Solirubrobacterales bacterium
CAACAGGAGAAGGCGACATTGCCCCTGTCGAGGGGATGCCCCCGTTCAGTGGCGGGGCCGTTGGCATGTTCGGATACGACCTTGTGCGAACTGTTGAGCCTCTGGGTGCCCCTAACGAGGACCCGGTTGGGCTTCCGGACCTCGCGTTGATGCTGACTGAATCGATCGTTGCCTTCGACCACCTCCAGAACCGGTTGATCGTGTTCTCGCTTATTCACAGCGATGCCGGCGACGTCGGTGAAGCGTGGGACCGCGCTGTGGAGACAATCGAAGAGGTCAGGGAACGGCTCGCACTTCCACTCACCCCAAGCTCTGGGGAAGCCATTGAGGCGCCGGAATTCGTTTCGAACACAACTCCCGAGCGGTTCAAGGAGATGGTCTCAACGATCATCGAATATGTGCGGGCTGGAGACGCCTTCCAGGTTGTTCCATCTCAGAGGTGGACTGCTGAGACTGGCCTTCCTGCATTTGCCATCTACCGAGGCCTCCGAGCTGTTAACCCGAGCCCTTATATGTACTTCCTTGACTTTGGCGACTTCGAAATTGCCGGCGCGAGTCCTGAACCCCTGCTCACTGTGAGCGGTGACCATGTCTCGACAAAGCCGATCGCTGGAACCCGGCCTCGCGGTGCAACTCCGGAAGAGGACCGCCTGATCGCGGAGGACCTCCTTGCTGACCCCAAGGAACGGGCTGAGCACGTGATGCTCGTCGACCTTGGTCGGAACGACATTGGTCGCGTCTGCGACTACGGCACTGTTGAGGTTGAAGAGCTGATGGCAGTCGAGATGTACTCGCATGTGATGCACATCGTTAGCTCTGTTGGAGGAACACTTCGATCCGATGTAAGGCCAATCGATGCGCTCAGGTCTGTCCTGCCAGCGGGAACTCTCTCCGGGGCTCCCAAGGTGCGCGCAATGGAGATCATTGACGAGCTCGAGCAGGTCAAGCGCGGAGGCTATGGCGGAGCAATCGGTTACCTCTCCTACACAGGTGACCTCGATGTCTGTATCCACATCCGGACAGTCGTAGTTAAGGACGGGAAGGCTCACATCCAGGCTGGTGGCGGCACAGTTGCCGATGCACTTCCTGATTACGAGCTAGCTGAATCGGAGGCCAAGGCCCGAGCGGTGATGCGTGCCGTTGAGCTTGCCTCAACGAGGGGTGATTGGCAGTGAGCCAGCAGCGCGTTCTCGTAATTGACAACTACGACTCCTTCACCTGGAACCTCGTTCAGTACCTCGGGGAGCTTGGATGCGAGGTCGATGTCGTGCGCAACGACCAGGCAACGGGCGAGGAGCTACTCACGCGTGGGTATGACCGACTCGTCGTATCCCCAGGTCCTTGCACTCCCAACGAATCGGGAATCTCGCTGGACTGTGTTCGCCTGTTCCCAGAGGCTGGGATTCCGACGCTTGGGGTTTGCCTTGGCCATCAAGCGATGGCGCAGGCCTTCGGCGGAACGGTTGTTCGGGGAGAGCCCATCCATGGCAAGACCGGAGTCATCACCCATGACGGCAAGGGTGTCTACGCTGGCCTTCCGGAGTCGGTGACAGTAGGTCGTTACCACTCGCTGGTTGTCGATCCTCAAGCGAGCGGGGATCTCGAGATCGTGGCGACTGGGCAGGATGGAGTTGTGATGGGAGTGCGACACCCAAGCCTTCCGGCTGAGGGAGTTCAGTTCCACCCAGAGTCAATTTTGACTGACTGCGGCCACGCGATGCTTGCCAACTTTCTCAATACAAGTGATTCTTCAACTCTGTGACCGACGCTCCGAGCCCTAACTCAAGTCTCACCGCAGCGATTGACGCGCTCTGTGCCGGCGAGGACCTTTCCGCTACAACGGCAGCAGAGGTCTTGGCGGAAATCATGGGGGGTCGGGTTAACGAGGTTCAAACCGCAGGATTCCTTATCGCTTTGCGAGCAAAGGGCGAGACTGCCTCAGAGGTCGCCGGGCTCGCACGAACGATGCGTTCGCTGGCGACACCTGTGACTCCTTCGGCTAGCCCGCTTGTTGACACTGCTGGCACTGGTGGTGGCGCATCAACCTTCAACGTTTCGACCACAGCTGCACTGATCGCGGCTGGGGCCGGCGTAGCGATGGCTAAGCATGGCAATCGCTCGGCGACAAGTAAATCTGGATCTGCGGATTTGCTTGAGGCTCTAGGAGTTCGCATTGACATGACACCTGAGGAGACCGCTGAGTGCATCGACACCATTGGTTTCGGGTTTATGTTCGCTCCTGCGCATCACGCTGCAACCCGTTTCGTCGTGCCAGTGCGCATGGGGCTAGGGACGCGCACAGTCTTCAACTTCCTTGGTCCCCTCACTAACCCCGCCAATGCGCCCCGTCAGATCATTGGCGTCGGTGACCGTTCGAAGCTAACCCTTGTTGCTGAGGCGTTGCTTGAACTTGGCTCTGAGCGCGCGCTGGTTGTGAACAGTGAGGATGGACTTGACGAGATCAGCATCTCAGCTCCGACAACCCTCATTGAGGTGCGGGGCGGGAAGGTTGAGACCAGCTCTGTCTCCCCAACTGACTTTGGTTTCGAGGAGGCTGACCTCGCCGCTGTCGCGGGAGGTAGCCCAGAGGAGAACGCTGCCCGCACCGTGTCGATTCTCGCTGGGGACGCTGGGCCGCACCGCAATCTTGCTGTTCTTAATGCTGGGGCGGCAATCCTTGTTGCCGGAGAGGGAGACGACCTCGTGGAATGTGTTCGCCGAGCTGAGGAATCGATTGACAGTGGCTCTGCTCGACGTGTTCTTGACCAACTGATCGCCTTCGGGAACTAATGACTCGCTTAGATCAGATCCTTGAAACGACCCGCGAATCGGTAGCCCGGCGCAAGCTTGCAACGCCTCAGGATGAGTTGGCAGCAACGCTAACTCCGAAGCGTCCAGACCGTCGCTTTGCTGAGGCACTTTCCAAGCCCGGCCTTTCGCTGATTGCGGAGCACAAGCGAAGCAGTCCCTCTGCAGGTGCTATCCGAGAGGATCTTGAACTGCTTGATGTCACATCCGCTTATGAGGCTGGTGGAGCTTCAGCTCTCAGCGTCCTGACAGAGGAGACCTGGTTTGGCGGTTCACTTGACGATCTTCGCTCCGTGCGGGCGTCAACGGATCTTCCGATCCTGCGCAAGGACTTCACCGTCGATAGGTATCAAATACTTGAGGCTGCGGAAGCCGGCGCAGATGCAATTCTGCTGATCGTCGCTGCTCTTGATCTTTCGGAGCTTCAGGAGTTCGAGGCCGAGGCATTTTCACTTGGACTAGATGTACTGATCGAAGTCCACGACGAGGAGGAGCTCGAAGTTGCTCTTCAGATGGAATCGCCACTGATCGGAATCAACAACAGGAACCTCAAGGATTTCACTGTTGATATCGAGCGAACGTTCGAACTGCTTCCAGACATTCCGGCAGGCAAGACCGTTGTGTCCGAGTCAGGGATTCGTGAGCCAGATCAAGTCGAGCGCCTTGACAAGGTAGGGATTGACGCTGTCCTAGTAGGTGAGTCTCTGATGCGAGCGGCTGACCTTCGAACAGCTGTTATTGACTTGCTTTCCCGGACTTAGGAAATCTTGAAGTTGGGCAGTCAAGATCGCTCCATGAAGAAACAAATTCTCTCTCTCACAGCAGCAGGTCTAGTTGGTGGAGCCCTTGTGGCTCTTGTCGTTGCGGTCGGCGGTTCTCAACTTGGCTCGACCACAGTGATGCAGGTGTCCGGTAGCGGTCAGCCGATCAGAGTCTCGAACTCGAATTCGGGTGAAACACCCCGTGACATCTACAAGAACGACGCTCCGGGCGTTGTCTACATCACATCGACAATCGTTCAAAAGACCCAAGACCCATTTGGCTTCCAGCAGAACCAGTCTGGTCAGGCAACCGGCTCAGGCTTCGTGATCGATAAGAACGGCTTGATCCTGACCAACTTCCACGTTGTCGACGGCGCAAGCGATATCAAGGTCGGCTTTGACGACAAGAAGACTGTTCGAGCTCGCCTAGTTGGCAAAGACCCGTCGACTGACATTGCACTTTTGAAGGTTGACCCGAGCGGCGTTTCGCTCCACCCGCTCAAGCTCGGTGATTCGAGTAATGCGCAAGTTGGCGATCCTGTGCTCGCTATCGGCAACCCGTTCAACCTCGCAAGGACTCTTACAACTGGCGTGGTTAGTGCCCTTCAGCGGAAAATCAGCGCTCCAAACGGATTCACCATCAGCGACGTGATCCAGACTGATGCTGCAATTAACCCGGGCAACAGCGGCGGGCCATTGCTCAATTCGGCCGGGGAAGTGATCGGCATCAACAGCCAGATCGATACGGGTGGAAGTGGCTCCAACGGCAATGTCGGTATTGGCTTTGCCGTGCCGATCAACACAGCCAAGAAGATCCTCCCAACCATTGAGAAGGGCCAGCGTGTGGAGCGCGGTTGGCTTGGGGTTTCTTCCCAAACGATCGACGCGTCGCTCGCTTCTCTGAAGCTGCCAGCGCAATCCGGGGCTCTTGTTCAACAGGTGACTCCCAATAGCCCTGCCGCCAAGGCCGGTCTCAAGGGCGGCACCGAGCAGGTTCAGATTGGTGGCCAGGCGCTCCTTCTTGGTGGCGATGTGATCATCGGCGCCGATGGGCAGCAGGTGAAGACTGCTGATGACCTAGCCGCATCAATCGCTGGCAAGTCGCCAGGCACCAAAGTGGAGTTGAAGATCAAGCGCGGGTCCGAGACGTTGACCAAGACTGTGACTCTTGGCAACAGGCCCGCTGGCCTTTGATCACTCCGAGTTAGGGCCTTCAGTCCCGATGCGGGGCCACCAGTTAGCTCTGGTGGCTGCGCGTCGGGTTGTGCCCGAGAAAGGGCTTTGGGCGCCCGGCGCTCTACCATCAGGTGAGTGAGCAAGCCACCTGTTCAAATCAAGTACTGCGGAGTGACCCGAGTCGAGGACGCCCTTATGGCCGTCGAACTTGGTGCATGGGCAGTTGGGATGGTCTTCCACCGCGAATCGCCGCGGTCTTGCCCTGTGGACGATGCCTTCGAGATCGCCAGCGCTGTAAAGCGCAATGCCGAATCCGTTGGGGTCTTCGTCAATTCCTCGCTTGATTCAGTCGCACGGATTGCTGATCTTGTTGGCCTCACGATGGTCCAGCTGCACGGGGATGAAGGTCCTGACTACTGCGCTGAGATTGCACGGCGTACCGGCTGCCAAATCATCAAGGCAGCGCGCGTTAAGAGCCCTGCCGACATCACCGACCTTCGCCGCTATCGAACAGGCTTTCACCTGCTTGACGCCCACGTGGCTGGAGTTCCAGGCGGCACTGGTGAGACATTCCCGTGGGAGTTCGCCAAGACAGACAACGGCGGCGCCCCGGTGATCCTTGCAGGCGGACTTACAGCATCGAATGTCGTCGAGGCCATCAATCAGGCCTCTCCCTTCGCAGTTGACACCTCATCCGGAGTAGAGAGCAGCCCAGGTGTTAAGGACCATGTCGCGATGCGTGAGTTCCACGATGCTGTCAGGTCGCTAGACCCCGTAGTTGTTGAGGAACCGTCGGAACTTGAAGAGGAACCATCGGAGGTAGAAGCATGAGCGCAGTTGAGCATCGTTTCGGTCGCTATGGCGGCAGGTACGTGCCAGAGACACTTATGCCCGCGCTCGAGGAGCTTGAGGCAGCTTGGATCGAGGCCAGAGATGACGCCGCTTTCCACGCCGAGCTGGACATTCTCCTCCGCGACTTTGCTGGCCGGCCAACGCCGCTCTATCTAGCGGAGCGCCTCAGCGAGCTCCGTGGAGCAGAACTATGGCTTAAGCGCGAAGACCTCCTTCACACTGGAGCTCACAAGATCAACAACGCTCTGGGGCAGGCCCTGCTCGCCAAGAGGATGGGGAAGCGGCGGATCATTGCTGAGACTGGTGCCGGCCAACACGGTGTGGCAACAGCAGTGGCCTGTGCTCGACTCGGTCTCGATTGCGTTGTCTACATGGGAGCAGAGGACATCCGTCGCCAGCAGCCCAACGTGGAGCGGATGCGCCTCCTCGGGGCAACGGTTGCTCCAGTTGAATCGGGCGCCAAGACTCTTAAGGAGGCTGTGAGCGAAGCGATCCGCGATTGGGTGGCGTCAGTTGAGACAAGCCACTACATCATCGGTTCAGCTGTGGGTCCAGCTCCATTCCCAGCGATTGTCCGTGACTTCCACAGAGTGATTTCAGACGAGGCCCGGGCTCAGATGCTTGAGCGAACGGGGTCTCTGCCGAAGCGCGTCATCGCATGCGTTGGCGGTGGCAGCAATGCGATCGGCGGATTCGCAGCATTTCTGGATGATGAGGGTGTTGAGCTGATCGGCGTTGAAGCTGCAGGCGAGGGCTTGGACTCTGGCCGCCACGGTGCCCCGCTAACTGCTGGAGGCCGACCAGGCATTCTCCACGGCTCTCTCTCGGCTGTTATGCAGGACGAAGAGGGGCAGATTGCTGAAGCACACAGCGTCAGCGCCGGATTGGACTACCCTGGCTCCGGCCCCCAACACGCGCACCTTCGGGAGACCGGTCGCGCCACTTACGTCGCTGTCACTGACACTGAAGCACTCGCTGCGTTCCGTCAGGTCTGCGAAGTCGAAGGAATCATTCCTGCGCTTGAGACTTCGCATGCCCTAGCGTGGGCGATGGATAACCCGGGAGATCGTGATCTTTTGATCCTGTCGGGTCGTGGGGACAAGGATCTAGCCGAAGTGCTCGCGAGGACGTCTTAGTGACGGGAACGGAGCGCATCGAAGCAGCGTTCGCGGCCCGTGACGGTAAGGCAGCGCTTATGCCCTACCTCATGGCTTGCTATCCCGATGAGGCAACCTCAATCGAAATTGGTATGGCCTGCGCCGACGCTGGCGCTGATCTAGTCGAGCTTGGCATTCCGTATAGCGATCCACTCGCTGATGGTCCGGTAATTCACGCTGCTGCGACTGCAGCTCTTGACTCTGGTGCCACAGTAGTTGGTGCTTTGAGAGTCGCCACCGCACTTGGTGACCGAATTCCCGTTGTCGTCATGTGTTACGCCAACCTAGTGATGACGATGGGCTGGGACGCATTTGCAGAGCAGCTCATTCAAGCGAATGCATGTGGCCTGATCTGCCCGGATCTTCCGTTGGAGGAGGCTCCAGAGGCTCTCGCGGCTCTTGACGCCCGCGGCCTCGCACTTGTGCCACTCGTTGCGCCGACGACCCCAGACTCGCGCCTTGCCGACATCGGCGAGCGCGCACGAGGCTTTCTTTACACCGTGTCGGTCGCCGGAACCACCGGGGAGCGGGAAGGCATTGCCCCAGGCGTAGGTGATGTAGTCGCCCGAGCAAAGGCTTCAACCTCAGTTCCAGTCGCGGTTGGCTTTGGTATTTCTACCCCTGAACAGGCCGCTGGAACCGCTGATGCGGGGGCTGACGGGGTCATCATTGGCAGCCGTCTTGTCCGTGCCGCAGGTGAATCAGATGACCCTGCTGAGGCCGTCGGTGCTGCCGTGGCTGAGTTCGCCGCCGCTCTTCGCTAGAGTTCCACGCATGGGAATGGTTGCCACAGCAACAGGAGCGGTCTGCCTTTGGCTGATCCTCTGGTCAATCGACGTAAAGGGCTTCGACGCCTTCATGCTCGTACTGCTGATCCTCTTGATCGGCGCGACGCTTCGTTCGATTCTTCCTAACCTTCCGGGGCGTCAAACCCCTGAAGGCGACTAGCTACTTCTTCGTCGCTGCCGAGGATGCGGGCAAGGCGATCGGTGCTCCGCATTGAGCTTGCTTAGCCTGATCAAGCTGCTGCTTGGTAAAGGCCTTCACGCGAATCTTCTGTGAATCGAAGCGGTACTTCTGAAGTGTCTTCTTGGCCTTTTTGCCGGCAGCCGTGTTTGCGGATGGATCAGCTGCTGCAGCTTGCTGAAGATCTGCGGGGTAAAGAGAGGGGCAGAGGTGCGCCAACTCAAGATCGTTAAGGGCACTGTTGCCCTTTACGAGAGCCAGTCGTGCTGCATGCTGCTGACTCGTCAATTTGCCTCCGGGTGTTGGGCCGGCGGATCCGCCGCAACCGGCGATCAGGAGCGCTGACATGACTGCGATGAGCATTGAGATTTTTGGCATCCGAGCGAGCGTATCCTACGCGGGCGCGTCGGCGGTCCTAGACTGCCGGTCGTGCCCACTAAATCCTTCTTGATTGCTGCAGCCTTTGCTTCGCTAACGGCTACGGGCTGTGGTTCGGGAGGCTCGGCAACAACTGCTGACTACAAGCATCCAGCGGTCGTGGTCGCAATCCCGAAGGAGGGTCCGCTGGCCCACCTTGGTCGGGATGCTGAACGCGCCGCGCGGATGCAGTTCGAGGCGAGGACCAAATCCGGGTTCTTGGGCGCCCTTCGGCTTGTGACGGTTGACGAGGCGGAGAAGAGCGCGCCTTACATTGACCCGGAGAAAGTTGCCCAACGGACGCAGGAGCAGGTGGACAGCGGCACGGTTGTGGCTTGGGTGGGTGGTATCGATTCGGACGCCGTTGCCGTCGAACTACCGCGACTTAACGAAGCCGGCATCATCGCGGTTTCCCCAAGCGCGACAGCAACACCGTTCAACCTTCGGGACCCAGCCTTTCCAGGCGCCCCGATTAAGTACTTCCCGGCGTTTGCCAAGTTTGGCCTGACCTTCGCGCGCACTGCCCCTACCGATCTAACGCTAGGTCGTGGCTGTCTTGCGAGCTTGGCTAAGCAGCGGCTCGTGCGCGTCTTCACAGTCGACGCTGGAGACACAGATGGCGACTCGTTCTCTTCAGCTGTTCAGTCTCAAGCACCACTTGTTGGGGGTGAGCTAGTCGGGCACGAGTCTGTTTCAACCAGTAGCGCCGACTGGGACGGACTCTCTAGGCAGATCGCTAACTCCAAAGCCCAAGTAATCATCTGGGGGAGTGCCATCAGTGGTGTGGAGAGCGAATTCTGGGCATCGCTAAAGCAGGCTGGGGTGTCTGTTCCAGTGTTGTTCGGCACCGCCATGCCACCGACTGAGCTAGCGAGGCTCCCATCGAGTATTCCCACATCTTCAGTCTGCTCTGCGTCAGCTCCTGCCGAGACGCTTGGAGTTCAGGGACCTCGGTTCGCTCAGGACTTCAAGAGGCGTTGGGGGCACGCCCCGGCAGCAGGATCACTTCGTGGTGCTGCGGCGATGGCACTGGCGCTGAAGGCCCTAGAGCAGGCCAGCGGTGAAGCTGGAACTGAAGCGGGCTTGGAGGCGAGCCGTGCTGCCACTGCTTTGCGTCTTTCACGGATCAGTCGGTTCGATTCGTTGCTCGGGCCAATGGAGCTCAGCCCAGTAGGTAATTGGAACCAAGCGCCGATCGGTATGTGGCAGCTGTCTGCTGGACGCGCTGTGTTTCGGCAGGTTCGATGAGGCGTTTAGGCATCGCATCGCTTGTTGCCGTGTTATCGGTGCTAGCCGGCTGCGGAGGCGGCCAGTCTGAGTCAAAGCTGCCAGTGGTCACCCTCTGGTCGAGTCTGCCTCACCGTGGCCCCGAGCATCGCCAGGCCTTGTTGATGGAGCGGGCCATTCAGGGTGCCGTTGGGAACCTCGAAGGACGTTTCCGTGGCTACAGGTTGCGCTACATCCCTCTCGATAGTTCCTCAGCTGGGACCAATGGGTGGGATCCCGGAATTGCAGCGGCTAACGCTCGGCGCGCGGCTCTCGACCCAACTTCGTTTGCCTACATCGGGGAACTTGACTCTGGGGCCACCGCTGTGGCTCTGCCAATCCTCAACCAAGCCGGAGTTCTTGTTATCTCGCCGACGGCTACTGCTGTTGGTCTTACAACAGGCGGGGTGGGTGCCGGGCCTGGCGCTCCATTCCAGTACTACCCCTCGGGTAGACGCAACTTCGTTCGTCTAGTTCCACGCGACTCACTCCAAGGAGCTTTGATTCCGGAGGTAGCCTTGGGGCACCGGTGTAAGACCTTGGCGGTGATTGACGACGGCTCGATCTACGGTGCTGGGCTCGCGGCGATCGTTGCGAGCGAGGCCCCCGTTAGGGGTCTGAGGATCACCTACAAGGGCACATTGGACCCGAGAGCCTCGGACTACGCGCGGTCTGTGTACCGCGTTCGCGGAGCTTGCATCCTGTACGCCGGCGAACCGAAAGCAGCCGCGGTACGAGTTGTGACTGATGCTGCACGCCACAACAAGTCTTCGCTTGTAATTGCCCCGGATGCGCTGGCCAGTCCCGCATTTGCGGACCCTCGCCATGGGGGCATCTCAGCTTCCCTAGCTAAGAGAACTTTTGTCATCGGCACTGTTGGAGGAGAGGCGGCCTACCCACCCTTTGGGCAGTGGCTTTGGCGGAACCTGACCCACAGGGGGGAGAACCTCGTTGGCACGGGGGTTATTCCCGCATATGCAGCGGTGGAGCTCGCTGTTGCCTGTCAGGACCGCAGCGGCCTGGTTAAGGGGCGGCCCGACAAAGCCGGCATCTTAGGCTGCGCTTTGGGCCACAACCACTACAGCCGTGCCCTCGGCGAGTACCGGGCTTTGTTGAGGGGTGACACAACTGTTCACGCCTACAGTCAGCTTGGCATCAAGTCAGGGCGACTCGTGTGGCTTAGGACCC
This sequence comes from uncultured Solirubrobacterales bacterium, assembly GCA_937973575.1. Lineage (GTDB taxonomy): Bacteria > Actinomycetota > Thermoleophilia > Solirubrobacterales > Solirubrobacteraceae > WLNJ01. The sequence continues at coordinate 10,592 of CALJKH010000091.1, forward strand.
TGCACGCTCCGCCGCCACTGACAGAAGCCCAGCTAGCCGCTGCCGCGCAGCCCAAAAGCTAGGCGGCAGCAGTTAGGAACGCCTAGCTGCTGAGAATGTCCGTAAGCGCCTCATTGAGGTCGCCGTGGCGCCACTTGAAGCCGAGCTCTGTGGCCTTGGCTGGGATCGCGTTCTGTCCTGTCAGCACGATCTGCGCCATCTCTCCATACATCGCCTTGATTGCAAACGCTGGGACAGGAGAAAACGACGGGCGCTTCAGCGTCTTGCCGAGAGCCTTCGAGAAGACCTTGTTTGAAACTGGTGTGGGGGCCGTTCCGTTGATTGGGCCAGACCATTCGGCACCGCCGTCGACTGCCGCGATGATGAGGCCGACGATGTCATCGAGGTGAATCCACGGCATCATCTGGGCGCCACCAGCTACTGGGCCGCCCACTCCGGCCTTGAACGGCGGAAGCATTTTGGCTAATGCGCCATCGTTGGCTGCAAGCACTACGCCCGTCCGGATGATTGCCGTCCTGATTCCGAACTCTTGGGCCTGCTCAGCGGCCTTCTCCCAGTCTGCGCAGACCTGAGCAAGGAAGTCGCTTCCGGCAGGGGCAGACTCATCGACAGGTTCGTCACCAAGCGGTCCATACCAACCAACGGCTGAGCCGCTTACAAGTACTGATGGCTTGTTCTGCGCCTGGCGGAGTCCAGCTACAAGGTTTGACGTTCCGTCCACCCGCGAGGCGCGAATTGCCTCCTTTGACTTGGCTGACCAACGCTGGGAGACAGGCTCGCCAGCAAGGTGGATGACTGCGTCCCGACCGGTCAAAGCCTCTACTGGGGCTTCCTCTGTCTCAGCCTTCCAAGCGTAGGCCTTAACGCCCAGGTTGGCCTCAGCGGCAGCTGCGTTTCGGGAGAGGACTGTTACTTCGTCTCCACGGCGCTTCAGCTCAGCGACTAGGGGTCGCCCAATAAGTCCTGTTGCTCCGGTTACTGTGATCTTCATCTGGTTTCAGGCTCCATTCGCCCGACTGACCAGTGGATCAGCCGGAGTGCAGTGTTTCCGAGTCGGAGGCCGCAAACCCGTGCTCATTGCCCGCGGTTGCGTATCCGGTGGCCCGCGCTTCACGAGCTACTGCTTCTGCTACGGCTGGCGCGACCTCTCGGTTGAATACTGACGGAATGATGTAGCAGGAGGCAAGTTCTTCAGGCTTGACGATCGCTGCGATCGCTTCAGCGGCGGCAACTTTCATTCCCTCGGTGATGTCGCTTGCGCGGACATCAAGCGCGCCTCGGAAGAGACCAGGGAAGCAGAGAACATTGTTGATCTGGTTCGGGTAGTCGGAACGGCCGGTTGCCACGATCTCTGCGTACTTCTCAGCTTCCTCAGGGGAAACCTCGGGATCGGGGTTAGCCATTGCGAAAACGATCGACCTATCGGCCATCTTGGCGAGGGACTCAGGTGGCATCACTCGAGCGCCACTGAGACCAATGAAGAGGTCGCAGCCATCAATCACGTCGGCTGGGCCGCCAGAGAGCTTCTCTGAGTTCGTGTTCTCGGCGTACCACTTCTTGATGTCTGTCATTGAGCCGTCAACGTAGTCGGGGCGCTCTGTGCTGAGAGCGCCTTGCGAATCGCAGCCGATGACGTCGCTCATGCCGGCTGCAAGCAGAATCTTCGTGACTGCGACGCCAGCAGCTCCAAGGCCCACGATCAGAGCCTTCATCTGGGACAGGTCCTTTTCAACGAGCTTGGCGGCATTCATCAGAGCCGCAAGTACTACGACAGCTGTTCCGTGCTGGTCATCGTGAAATACCGGGATGTCGAGCTCTTCACGGAGGCGATCCTCAATCTCGAAGCAGCGAGGTGCTGAGATGTCTTCAAGGTTGATACCGCCGAAGGTGGGTGACATGGCCTTAACAATCGCCACGATCTCGTCTGGGTCGGTTGTGTCGAGGCAGATCGGGAATCCGTCGACCCCTGCGAATTCCTTGAGGAGGACGGCCTTGCCTTCCATGACCGGCATAGCGGCGCGGGGGCCGATGTCGCCAAGCCCGAGGACGGCTGTGCCGTCGGAAACGATTGCCACTGTGTTGCGCTTGATCGTGTATTGGAATGCGCGATCGGGATCGTCGTGGATCGCCTTGCAGACTCGGGCTACGCCGGGGGTGTAGGCCATCGACAGGTCGTCGCGAGTCTTAAGTGGGTGCTTGTTGTGCTGCTCGATCTTGCCGCCAGCGTGCATAAGGAAGGTGCGGTCGATTGTGTCGACAACCTTCGCTCCATCAACTGCGTTGATCGCAGCGATGATCCTGTCCCAGTGGTCACGATCGGACGCCATGACGCTGATGTCACGAAGCGTTACTTCGCCTTCAACCTCAACGAGATCCACCGCGCCAATGCTGCCGCCAGCGTTACCGATAGCCATGGTGACGCTGCCAAGCATTCCCGGCGAATGGAGGAGCTCAACGCGAATCGTGAGGGTGTATTGGGCGCTTGTTGTTGTCATAAGTGAGTGCGAGGCTCCGCTGTCTGAGCGAGCTCTCGTGTGACGATCATACGCGTGGCGGCCTTTTTGAGATTTCCGGGAGGGAAGCGGGCGTGCACGGCCGCGCTCGGCGATACCGTCCGTTGAACTGTGGCTGACGAGAGAGAGCTTGTACTAATCGACGGAAGTTCGCTGGCCTATCGGGCTTTCTTCGCCCTGCCGGAGACGATCGCAACCTCGAAGGGTGAGCCGACAAACGCTCTGCTCGGGTTTGCTCAGATGCTTACGCGTCTCATCACCGAGCACGGTGTACGACCGACCATAGTTGCGTGGGACCGCGGCTACAGCGGCCGGAAAGAGGAGTACCCGGAGTACAAAGCCGGTCGTGCGTCACGGCCGGACTCACTCAAGGAGCAGTGGCCGCACCTAGAGGGATTGGTCTCAGCCTTTGGCCACGCCAATGCCGCCGCAGAAGGCTTTGAAGCCGATGATGTGATTGCCACATTGGCCGAACGGGCTAAGGCAGAT
>CALJKH010000092.1 GCA_937973575.1 uncultured Solirubrobacterales bacterium
GGTGCGATTGCTTCAAGTGCCAGGTGCTGGCCCTTCCACTCCTCAATCGCAGCTAGAACTAGCACTCGTGCTGGTACTGGGTGAATTGGGTCTGGCATATCCGGAAGGTCCACGCCAGGGTGGACGACAGTAACCCGGCCGCTCGCATGCCACGCTGGGTCAAGGTCGCGCGCGATCGAGTTCGAGAGGCAGACAACGCGGTCACATCGAAGCAGGGCCTTGCGGGCGATGTCGCCCTGTCGTCCAGGGGGAAGGAGGTCCACATGCTCAGCAACAATTGGGACCGTGCGTGATCGCATCACAGTCGTTGATGCGATCGCTGACCTCATGCCCCACGAAAGCACTAGGGCGGGCTCAATATCCTCAGTGAGGTCTTTAACTTCGCGCCCGTGGCCGATGATGTTCGCCATCGCGCTTACGGGTCGCACACCTCCACGGGCGGCGAGTGGGCGCTCCGCCAGTCTGAAGAGGGTGATCCCGTCCCCTTCGGCAGCGTCAGCTAGTGGTCCGGGCGGGCAGGCTAGGACTGCAGGGCGCCGGAGGCGACGCAGAAGGTCGAGAAGGATCTTTTCAGAACCCCCTAGGGTGCCTGAGTAGGCGTGGAACAGGATCGGTTTAGTGTTGGTCACTCTTCCTCATACCCGAGGCTACCGCTAGCCTCGACGGGGGTGGATCGCTTAACGCTGATAGACGCTCGGGCTGCCGACCGACCGGAAACTGGTGGGGTGGAGCGCTGGGCGCGTGAACTAGCCACAAGGCTCCCTGCTCTTCGCTCGGAGTCCTACCGAGTTGCCTCGCCAGGGGAGCGGTATTCGCACCGTCTCGGACAGGTTTGGGAGCAGGCGGTTTTGCCGCGGGTAGCCAGACGGCAAGGGGCGGATGTGCTGCTGTGTCCAGCAAACCTTGCGCCCTTGAGAAGTGACATCAATGTTGTGGTCATCCATGATCTTGCCCCGCTGCGATTCCCAAAGGACTTCTCACCGGCCTACACCGCATGGCACCGCTACTTAATCCCACGGATTTCAAGGAAGGCCTTGAGGGTGATCGTCCCGAGCGAATTCAGCAAGAGCGAATTGGTCGACTGCTGTGAAATCGCCCGCGATCAGATTGCAGTCGTTGAGCCTGGAGTGCCTGATGACATATTCACTGGCGGCGACGTTGAGGCTGTCCGGAACAAGTTTGGTCTGACCAAGCCATATGTCCTCACAGTTGCGAGCAAGGTCAGGCGCAAGAACCTTGCTGCGTTGATTCCAGTCGCTACTGAGCTAGCTAAATCGGGCATTGAGGTTGTCGCCGCTGGGGGGACAAGGCCCCACCTCGGAGATGCGACGGGCTTAGGGAGCGTTAGGGAGCTGGGGCCCGTCGCGGCTGCTGACCTTCCCGGCCTCTACGGGGGAGCAGCAGCCTTTGTACTCCCGTCCCGCTATGAAGGTTTCGGGCTGCCAGTCTGCGAGGCGATGGCCTCCGGGGTGCCGGTCGTGACTACAACAGCCGCATCACTTCCCGAGGCGGCCGGAGGGGCGGCCTTGCTGGTTGACCCTGATGATCAGGATGGGCTTATTAAGGCGACGCTTTCACTTGTGAGCGACGGTGAGTTGGGAAAAGATCTAGTTGCCCGAGGTGCCGCGAGGGTCGCTGGCCTTACATGGCAGCGGACCGCCGAGCGGGTCGACGCGGTTATCCAAGCTCTCGAGGTCTAGCGAGCGCAGTCCGTTGCGATCTGTTTGGTGGCGCAGCCTTCGGCGAGAAGTGCCTTCCGGGCATAGGTTGCAAGAACCGGCTTACTAGTGACAGCGGTAGGTGCAACTTTGCGGAGCCCTGCGTAATCCCAGACTGAGTCAACTCCGCTGTCTGGGGAGGCCCATGTGTACCAGAAGGCACCGCGAAGCTTCAGGGAAGTTCTGTACTTAGTGAATAGGTCCATGGCCTGCCCGGCGTTCTTGGCTTGGTTGGTCGGACTCGTTACCAGCCAGCCCATGTGTGAAGAAAAGGGAATCGCACCGATCCCCGACGACCAGGAGTATTCGGTCGTGACATAGGGAAGGCGGGAGTCGCCGTTTGCGGCCATGATTGAACGGATCGTCTTTATGGCGGTGACCAAATTTGCCGGTGTCTTGCTGAAGATGTTCGCGCCAACTTGGTCAAAGTTGCCACGCGCTCCACTGGAGTAGACCTGCTTGAGAGAGAGCCAAGCTCGATTGGTGAGGCTCGCGAGGAGGACTTGAGCGTTGGGATCGGAGTTCCGGATTGCGGAATGCGCAGCCCGCAAGAGCTGCGTGTAGGAAGGTGCGAACCCGAGTCCCTTTACGCGCTTGGCTTTGCCGTTCACAGCCACGGTCTGAGTTTCGCCAGCGTGTTGAGGCCAGTAGTACGCGAGGTCTGGCTCATTCCAAATCTGCCAGGTTGTAATTGGAGTAGGCGCAAGGTCCGGGTTGTCAGACCAGAATGATCCTGCCGGTCCGTAACGCTCAACCAGTGCCGTGAGGAACCGAGCGTAAGTCTGTGGATCTGCTGGACTGTTTATGGCCTTGTTGGCGGGTGCCTCGGCTGCCCAGCGTGGAGCGCCCATGACGACCGGGAGAACTCGGATACCCCTGCTTGATGTCGATCGCATGAATCCGTCAAGAGATCCCCACCGGGATGGAGCTCCGCCGTCGGTCGCTGGAGTGAACGACGGCAAGGCTGACGCGGGTACGCGATCCATCGTGGAGTAAGGCTGCGCGTCGAACCAGTAGACGGGCACGCGAACAGACTCGACCCCGTTCGAAGCGGCAGTTGAGAGTTCGGCATCGAGGTTCTTGCCGGCGGCGCTAAGTGCCCACGGGTCCATGTCCACCCCGAAGAAGCCCTGAGGGACCGAGC
>CALJKH010000093.1 GCA_937973575.1 uncultured Solirubrobacterales bacterium
GCGGAGTGTCGGCACACCTTCAGCCCGCAGGCGCTTCTCCCAGAAGCTAATTGCCTCGCTTGAAGCAACTCGCCAAACGATTCGGTGGATCTCCCCCGGCCCTGGTCTGCCTTGAATTGCATGCTTGTACTCAAAGAAGGTGAGGTCCGCGCCAGGGCGTGCGTTTTCGTCCCCGTAGAAGAGGTGGTAGACGGTTGGGTCGTCCTGATTTACGGACTTGGCTGTCAGCCGGAGGCCGAGCACGCGCGTGTAGAAATCAACATTGGCAGCAGCATCAGCAGTGATGCAGGTGATGTGGTGGATGCCGTTGAGCTTGCTTGGGGCGTTCATGAATCCAACTTAGCAGACACTTACTGAAGGTAAGTGAGGGCATGGAACTACTAGCGGAGAGGGAGGGATTCGAACCCTCGATGGAACTCACGCCCCATGCCGGTTTTCAAGACCGGTGCATTCAACCGCTCTGCCACCTCTCCGAGCTACAGGGAATCGTAGAGACAAGACGCCTACTTGCGAGTCGCCGTAACCGTTATCCCTCTAGACTCAAGTACTTCACGGAGAGGTGGCCGAGCGGCTGAAGGCGCTCCCCTGCTAAGGGAGTATGGGGTTTGAAACCTCATCGAGGGTTCGAATCCCTCCCTCTCCGCTCTTTTCTTCGAAAGGCACGACATGGCTCTCCACAAGCACGACCCAGCAAAAGAGGAGCTCGATGTAAGCCCCTACTTCTCGCTTGGCGAGGGCATTGAGGTTCCAAAGAACCAGATGCCCGCCGGCCCGATGCCAGCTGACACCGCCTACCAAATCGTTCACGACGAAGTGATGCTTGACGGCAACGCTCGGCTCAACACTGCCACCTTCGTGACCACCTGGATGGAACCACAGGCAAAGCAGCTGATCGCCGAAACCCTCGACAAGAACATGATTGACAAGGACGAGTACCCGCTGACAGCGGAACTCGAACGTCGCTGCGTGAACATCATCGCCGACCTCTGGCACGCCCAGGAAACAGGTGGTGACGCTACTGGCACCTCCACCATCGGATCTAGCGAAGCGGCAATGCTTGCCGGCATGGCGCTGAAGTGGCGCTGGCGCGACCGGATGAACGCAGCGGGCAAACCAACCGACAAGCCAAACATCGTTATGGGGTCAAACGTTCAGGTCTGCTGGGAGAAGTTCGCTCGCTACTGGGACGTTGAGCCACGCATGGTTCCTGTTGAGGATGGGGCGCTTCACCTGACAGCGGATCGCGCGCTCCCCTATGTCGACGAGAACACGATTGGTGTTGTCGCAATCCTTGGCAGCACATTCGACGGCTCCTACGAGCCGGTCGAAGAGATCTGCAAGGCGCTTGACAAGCTGGAAGCCGACACGGGGCTGAGCGTGCCAGTCCATGTCGACGCAGCATCGGGCGGATTCGTCGCCCCGTTCAGCCAACCCGATCTGGTCTGGGACTTCCGCCTTGAACGAGTTAAGTCGATCAACGCTTCCGGCCACAAATACGGCCTTGTCTACCCAGGGGTCGGTTGGGTTGTTTGGCGCGACTCTGAGGCGCTTCCAGAAGATCTGATCTTCAAAGTCAACTACCTCGGCGGCGAGATGCCTACCTTCGCGATCAACTTCTCCCGCCCTGGCAATCAGATAGTTGCTCAGTACTACGCCTTCTTGAGGCTTGGGCGCAGCGGCTACGCCGAGGTGCAGAACGCCTGCCGGAGCGTCGCTAAATACCTAGCGGACGGGTTCGAGAAGGTTGGTCCCTTCGAAGCTCTCACCCGCGGCGAGGACCTTCCCGTTGTAGCCGTGCGGATGAAGGCCGACGCCAAACGCGACTGGACAGTCTTTGATGTCTCACACGAGTTACGAGCATTTGGTTGGCAGGTGCCTGCCTACACCTTCCCTGACAACCTCACTGACATGGCGGTGCTCCGAGTTGTGGTGCGGCACGGAATGAGCGCTGACTTGGCAGACCTCCTGCTTGACAACCTCACCCGCGTGATTGCCGACCTTGAAGCACATGGAGGCCGGCCCTCGGAGGCCCAGCACTCCAGCACCTTCCACCACTAGCCCGGCCGTGCCCCGCCCAGATTGGGCAGGGCATGGCGCTCAAGCTAGGAGATCTTCTCGATCTTGGGGTACTTCCAAGTCCCGTTAAGGACAGCGGAGGTAGGCCTGTAGATGCGGAGCATCAGGTTGAACTGAGCAGCCGGAGCCGGAAGCCAGTTGTCCGAGCCATGCTGAGCATCGCTCGGCTGGGTTGCACTGACATAGATGTCTGTCGAGCCATCCTGGTTGTGAGTAAGTCCAGGTGTCCTATCCCCAATGGCAAACCGGTTAAGCGAATTGGCGACGAAGTACTGGTCTTGCGCGTAAAGCGTGATGGACCAGAACGCGCTGTTCGTGGGTGGGGTCTGCCCAGCATCGAAGTGAATCTTGTAGGTCGATCCTGAGGCACCGTTCAGCGTGTTGCCAGCGTAGTCATCCACAGCTGCCGGGTAAATCGCCTCTTCGGCTTGGTTAGCGCCAAGGCCGAACTGCGCGATCACAGCGCGCGTCAGATAGTCCGTCTTGTAGACGCCGACACCGTTGAAGAGGATCCAGCCGTTGCGGGTCGCGACTGATGAATTCCTAACTTGAAGCAGCTTGGCATCCATCTTCGCCTGGGCTGCAACAGCACCCTTGACAAGGGCCGCCATCACATCGGTTGACTGGGTCTTGTTCGGGTCAAGCCCAGGACCAATGCCGTACTTCTTCAAGGCGGTGAGGAACTTCTTGTCGGCTGCAAGCGGCGGCTGCGCCTTGGTAACAGTTCCAAACTCCTTGAAGAACGCTGCGTTGGGCGAAGGCATTGGCTGAGCGCCGCCAGGGGTCGGAGCATTCGAGTTGAAGGTGTTGAGGTAGGTGCTTGTACCGACGGCACTGTTGCGCTGCGCGCTGATCTGGTTTTGCAGGGCAACCACATTCGACACGTCGGACTGGTCGTCAACCAATGTGCGGCCGATAACCCAGACGCGAGGTGTCGACGATTGAATGACCTTCTTGACTGACTTCTTAAGCGGAGTCTTCGTCTTTGACCAGCCTGGGCCGACGATCGCGAAGTCGCCACCGGTTGTGCCAGTCGAGCGGCTTCCGATGTAGCCGAAGACGTTTGTGTAGCTATCGAGAATCTCGAGCCCGAAGTACCGGCTTCCCGTGTTCGGGGTGTGGATGATCACTGGGTCCGTGCCAACGTCAAGCACCATGATCGTGTAGAGCGTGTCAGCGTTTGGCTTGACGATTGAGCGAGTCAGATCCGTCGCGAGGTACTGGACATTGATAACCGTGTTCTGCGGGAAGCGACTGACGCTCTTGTCCATGTCCACTGGCGCGTAGCCGTAGATATAGGCGTCGGCGCCGGCCTTTTCAGCTGCCTTCTGAGCGCTGGCTGAAAGCTTCGCGCCAGCTACTCCTGGGATTGCGAGGGCAACCACTGTGACTGCGGCAAAAACTGTCTTCAAAGTCTTCGAACGGCTCATCTCTTTAAGTCCCTCCCCGGGTCTCTATGTCGTCTCAACAACTTTACAGACACCGTGTCGCAAAAGCGACGGTTTCCATTAAGTCGCGACCCCCTCGACTCATAGGCTCACCCCATGACTAACAACGCGAAAGCAATCATTGCCATCGCCAGCGTCCTCGCAATCGGCATCGTTGTTGCCCTGATTGCCACCTCCGGCGCCAGCACCAACAGTTCCTCCTCCACGAGCAACTCGACTACATCCAAGTCGGTTACCTCTACTGGAACGACCGCCACCTTCACGACGACGACAACTGAGACGTCGACGGCAACGACGATTCCAACCCCTACGACAACCGCGACTCTTACGAACTAGTCGGTTTTAGGCTCCGGCGCGAACTGCGCCGGACTTTCCCCGAAGGTTGCCGCAGCCGTTTGGCCCGGCTTGGAGCTGAGCGTCACTCGGTGGGTCTAGTGCGAGTAGCTCTGGCACCGTAACTGGGGTCAGATGCTTCTTCCGAACAGCCGGGAGGATCTGGCGAAGAGCTCGGATTGTTTGACCGCGATTCTCGTGCAGGAGGATGATCGAGCCGGGTTGCATCTGACTGATCACGATGCGAGCGATCTCGGCGTAGTTAGCCCCTTGAGAGTCACGGGAGTCAATGTCCCAGATGATCTCGGCCATTCCGTCCTTGGAGGACACCTTGTCAATTGCGACTGTGCGAGCCCCGTATGGCGGGCGGAAGACCTTCACCTCACTGCCTGAAGCGGCTGCGGCTGCCCGCTTGGTGTCACCTAACTGGGTCTCAACCTCTCCTATCCCAAGACCCGGAAGGTACGGGTGAGTCCAGGAGTGATTGCCCGTGGCTGCGCCTACGAGGGTGTTCTCCTTACGGGCTAGCGCCCGGAAGCTTGGATCCGCGAGCAGCTTGCCGATCAGGAAGAAGGTTGCGTGCATTTGCCACTGCTTGAGGTAGCGCAGGGCGAAGTGGGTGTAAACCCCGGGGCCATCATCGAAAGTGAGGGCGATATAGCGACCGTTGCGACCGCCCGCGCAGTAGACGGGCTTGCCTGCCTTAACTACGCGGCTGACCGCGGCAGCTTGGGCAGCAGGTGTGGCCAGAGGCGCTTTCCAATCAACGTTTTCCTGGGAGCCACCGGTTGCGGCCTTCGACTTAGATACCTCAACTGCGGATGGCTTGGCCGAGCCTCCCCCGCTTCCGCCGACGACAACGACCGCAATCGCGACCGCGGCCGCTACTCCGAAGAGGGCTAAGAGCGCGCCGATGCGACGCCGGCGAACCTCAGCACGGCGATCTTCCCTGCGTCTATTAAGACGGTCAGGTTCGTAAACCATGCCTTAATCATGCCGAAGGCCTAGTCACTTCATGCCGGCAGAAATAACCGCTGCGGTGCCATTAAGAGCGCGCGCGGGTTTCCCGCAGACTTCTGCGTATAAAGCCCACTTTGCCCTGTGGTGAATCTATATTTGGAGCGGAGGAACTACTGCATGACTTCGCGCCTAACCACCGTAAGAGCAGCCGCACTAGCTACGGCAGCCGTGTTCATGATTCCCGGGGCAGCGAGCGCCGCGACATGCGGTGCATCTGCCGAGAGCCAACCACTGGCCTCGCGAGGCTCGGGTGAACGCAGTGCCCTTGTCTGCTTGATCAATGAAACCCGCAAGCAACATCACCTCCGGCCGCTCGTAAACAGGCCGACATTGTCGAGCGCGGCCAGCACCTGGTCAGAGCGTCTTGTCAGCGGGGGCTTCTTTGCGCATGTCGATGCCGCGGCGAACTCAACGATTGAGACCCGCGACCTCCGTTACACAGCTGGGGCTTACCTCTGGGCCCTAGGCGAAAACCTCGCATGGGCCACCGGCTACCGCAGCAGCCCCAGGCAGATCGTGACTATGTGGCTCGCCAGTCCAGGCCACCGAGCCAACCTGCTTGATCCCCAGTGGCGCGACATCGGGGTTGGGATTGCGTCTGGAACGCCAGTGGGTGCCGCAGGCGCAACCTACGCAGTTGAGTTTGGAACCAAGTGGGTCCGCAGACTCCGTAAATAAAAGTCCGGCGCGACCAGCTGGAGGACTGGCCACGCCGGGGTTCTGGCACCTCCCGAAGGGGCCGATTCGTCCGGGAGGTGGTCAGCCTGTGTAGACCCCCCTGCAGAGGTGGAGTCTTGAAAATGACCTAGTCAAGGTGCGTGACCTCGGTGTGACGCCGGTCGTGAACCGAACGACCGCCTTGATCCGATGCGTACCCCATGAGACCGAGCTCATCCGGATCCACTTCTTCCAGTAAGGGGAAGCGTTTTGCCTCTTCTGGATCTTGATCAGCCTTCCGTCAAGGAACCAGTCGACTCGCCCGATGAATGTTCCTCGGACTCTGAACGCTGCGTATTGAGTCGTCACGCAGCCACTGTTGCCACCGATGACAGCAGTACCTGACTTGCCTGGCAGTGGCTGACCGGATGGGATATTCACCCAGGTGCAGGTGACTGATTCGTCAGCCCTGAGTGTGACCGTTGCACTTGGGCCAACGGTGATCACAGTTGGATCCGACTGGTTGCTTATGCAGTTGATCGAGCTGAAGTCAAAGCCCGTCGTCGGAGACTCAGTGACCGTCCATGAACCAGTGCCCAACTTCAAGACCTGTGGTTCTCCACCATCGGTGAGTGTGAAGTTGCCTAGAGGCCCGGTGAATGGGAACGCCTGCGTGCTGCCACCCGGGACGCTCTTGACGATCGTCAGCGTGGCGCTCTTCCTTGTGTTGGTGATAGTGCAGGTGATGTTCTGACCTGTTGTGACTGGAACATCAAGGCTCGTGCCAGTGCCACCAGCGACCTTGGTGTCGCCCGCCTTGCAGACAATCGAGCTCGTGTAATTCGAAAGGGAGCCAACTGAACCCGCGACCTCACCCACACTGTTCGTGCCGGTGTTGACAGTCACGGAGCCGGTTGAGCCACCGTCGGTCGCGTCGGTCTTCTTCGTCGAACCGTTGACCTGAAGGTTGAACAGACCAGGGTCGTTTGACGGACTCAGACTCTTGACGACCGTGATCGTTCCCGTGTTACGAGTGTTCGAGACGGTGCAAGTGATGTCTTGACCAGTTGTGACCGGGACATCAAGGCTGGTACCGGAGCCAGAGGCAACAGTTGACTCGCCGGCCTTGCAGAGAATTGAGCTCGTGTAGTTCGCCAGGGAGCCAACTGAACCCGCGACCTCACCAACCGAGTTGGTCCCGGTGTTCACAGTCACGGAGCCGGTTGAGCCACCATCGGTCGCATCAGTCTTCTTCGTGCCGCCGTTTACTTGGAGGTCGAAGAGGCCAGGGTCGTTCGATGGGCTCAGACTCTTGACGACCGTGATCGTTCCCGTATTACGAGTGTTCGTGATCGTGCAGGTGATGTCTTGACCTGTTGTCACGGGGACATCAAGGCTCGTGCCGGTGCCGCTCGCGACCTTGGTGTCGCCTGCCTTGCACAAGATCGACGAGGAGTAGTTCGCCAGGGAGCCAACTGAACCAGCGACCTCACCAACACTGTTCGTGCCGGTGTTCACAGTCACCGAGCCAGTTGAGCCACCATCCGTCGCATCAGTCTTCTTCGTCACGCCGTTCACCTGAAGGTTGAACAAGCCAGGATCGTTTGACGGACTCAGACTCTTAACGACCGTGATCGTTCCCGTGTTACGAGTGTTCGTGATCGTGCAAGTGATGTCCTGCCCTGTTGTGACTGGGACATCAAGGCTGGTACCGGAGCCAGAGGCAACAGTTGACTCGCCGGCCTTGC
>CALJKH010000094.1 GCA_937973575.1 uncultured Solirubrobacterales bacterium
TCATCGACCTCATGGAGCGCGGCGAGCTGTCGTTCTCGGCGGTCGAGGTGCTCGTCCTCGACGAGGCCGACCGGATGGCCGACATGGGCTTCCTGCCGCAGGTGCAGAAGATCCTGCACAAGGTCGAGGCCGACCACCAGACGATGCTCTTCTCCGCGACGCTGGACCGCGGCGTCGATCGGCTCGTGGCGCGCTACATGCGCGACCCGATCGCGCACGAGGTCGAGTCGAAGGAAGAGACCGTCGACGAGATGTACCACCGCTTCTTCCGCACCAATGACCTTGCCAAGGGGTTCCTTGATGTCAACGGCCGCAAGATTGAGCTGAAGAAGATCAAGCAGCCGGTCCTGTCAATCGCTGGCGCTGGTGACGGCATCGCCCCGCTGGGAGCAGTTCACCATGTTGCTGACCTGCTGCCTAAGGCAAAGACAGTGCACCTTGTGAAGGCACCGGGCGGCCACCTTGGAGTTTTGGCCGGCCGCTCGGCCCGGACTACGACTTGGGATCAGGTTGACCGGTTCTTTGAAGCTCCGGCGAAGGCTGCTGATAGTCGTGTCGCCAGCCAGGGCCGTGGAAGAGATAGCCAACCTTCGACCTGAAGCTAGGCGCAGCCTTCACATCGGCAATTAGGTCTGCCCATTCGTGTGTCGCTACACGGAGTGGGTTGAAGGAGTCAACGTTTTTAGTCAGCCCGTAGACGACGCGGTCATCCTCACCGCGGAAGCTGCCAAAGATCCTGTCCCAGATGATCAGGATCCCTCCGTAGTTCCTGTCCAGATAGCCGGCGTTGGCACCGTGGTGAACGCGGTGGTGGGAGGGGGTGTTGAAGAGAAACTCGATCGGGCGCGGGTACTTGTCGATCTTCTCCGTGTGGAGAGTGAATTGGTAGATCAGCGAGATCGTCTGGGTGAGGATCACTGCCCATGGCGGAAAGCCGAGCAGGCCGAGGGGTGCAAAGAAGGGGAGCGCAAACATCGGTAGCCACTCCTGCCGCAGCGCAGTTGAGAGGTTGAAGTGCTGGCTTGAGTGGTGGACAACATGGCTTGCCCACATCACGCGGACCTCGTGAGCGGCGCGGTGCCAGCAGTAGAAACAGAAGTCCTCCGCAGCGATCAGGAGCGGCCACGCCCACCAGTTACTCATGTTGATTCTCAGGGGTGAGGCCTCGTAAGCCGCGGCGAGCACAAGGACAAGCACTGCCTTCCAGAAGACATTGATGATCACATTGCCCAAGCCCATCGTCAGCGATGTGGCCGTGTCCTTGGGGTCATAGCCGGGCTGGTCCTCGTCCCTATGGAAGTGGTACGCGATCGCCTCAAGGATCACGAAGACAATGAAGAAGGGGATCGCCGCGCGGATTACATCGGACATGAGGATCGATTGTGGCACCTTGCGGCGCAGGTGGTTACTCGCAGTGCAACGGGTCGCAACTTGTTTGGCGACCGTTGGCGAGGGCGGTGGCCTCCCGGGTTATCCGCTCAACCGATTCAGCTTCGTTCCACCCTGGAAGAAGCCAGACAACAGTCCCGGCGGCCTCGTCCATCCGGACCTCAACAAGACCCCCATCGGGTCGGCGCCAAAGCTCTGCTCGGCTTGTGCCACCGTGCCAGCTGAGCGACAGTAGGTTCTCGCCCTGTCTCGCATCTATTGCCAGCGCTTGGCCCTCAAAGCTCGTGTGCGGACCAGGGTCTGCTGGGTCCGGGAGGTCAACCAGTGCAGCTGCCAGCTCAGCAGCGGTGATCGACACACCTGGCCCTTCGACGTGCTCAAAAACGATTGCCGGGATTTGGAGTCCTGGCTGCATCGGTTCCGGCGCAGCAAGGAGTCGCGAATGTTCCGGTACCAGCTTGAATCCGTGCTCGCCAAGGACCTTCGCCCAACGCAACGCACCGCTAAGCGAGGTGCGCTCAACGCTAACTAGGACACTTCCCGGTTCGGTCCCAAAGCCAAAGCGGCCAGCTAAAGCTCTTGCTTCCCTACGCCACTCTGCAGATGCCGGCACTGTGCCAGGGAGGAGCTCCGCAGGCTCCTCAGCATCGGGGGCGATCGCCTCACCTAGGAGCGACCGTGATGCGTGGATAAGGCCAACCTTTCCAGCTGCGAACTCTGCATGCCACGCATCCCTTACATCCCAGACATGGAACGCGGGAGCGGGCGCGTCCCAGCTTGGTGCGTCACTTTCAGCAAGCTCAATCGCCGGTGCGCACTTGTCGACCCCTCTGACTTCCGCGGCAGGCAAGGTTTCTGCAATCACGCGAGTGAGCAACCCTTGTTCGCAGCCAACATCGATGACGACCTCAGGCTTGTAGCTCGAGAGAACACTTTTGAGCCACGGCACCTGCGCTTCGTAGAGCGGGCCTGACCAAGCTTCAGCTGCGGCGAGGCTTAACTCGCGGTTTGCGTTCTTCAATTTGTAGAGAAGCTGGCGATCAGCATCGGGATCAGCCGCGGCAGCAAGAAACGCCTTGCCAGCCTCAGTTTCGAATGGGTCGTCGTTTTCAGTCATTAGAGATTCGCTGCTGTCCACCGATTCAACTAGCTTCAGCAGCAACATGATGGCTGTCCTCTTCGCATTCTGGACGGGAGCCTTTGCTCTCGCTCTTAGAGATCGCCGTCGGGCTGCGGTTGTCGTCGGCCTTGTCGGCCTGATTATCACTGCGCTGATGTTCCGTTATCACTTGACTGGGAGGGTCACCCTCAGCCTATGAGCAGCACTTCGCCACAGCCGGTCTGGAACACGCGGGCCGTGATGCAGGTGTTGAACGCGGTCGCTGCGACCGTGATGTTCTCAGTGGTGATTGGTGCCTACGGCATCCAGTTCATCAACAGTGAGATTCCTTGCCCACTCTGCCTCCTGATTCGCGTCGCGATGATCGCCGCAGGATTTGGCCTTGCGCTCAACGCCCTCTGGGGTCCGCGCGCAGTTCATTACGGCATCACCCTTCTTGGCTGTGTGCTGGGAGCCGCCATTTCACTCCGTCAGGTTTCGCTGCATGTGGTGCCAGGCACTGGTTCGTATGGATCAGCGGTACTGGGATTTCACCTCTACACATGGGCATTCATCGTGTTCAGCACGATGATTCTCGCGATCGGCTCAGTCCTCACATTCAGCCGTCAGTTTGGCCCGCGTCGGGCTCCAACTCCGGCCATCGTCCGGCCGATTGCACTCCTTGTGACTGGCATCGGCTTCCTTCTGTCACTAACAAATGTGATCACGACAACGATTGAGTGCGGTGCTGGCGTCTGCCCAGACGACCCAACCAGCTACCAGATCGCTACCGGCATCCCAAGCCTTCACGAGATCGGCCAAGACCTGTTCCACTCGCCAGCCTCGCCTTACATGTGGATCCCGTTTGTTGGCTTCTGGATTGCCTGCTGTATGGCCATCTGGGCTGAGCTTCGCGAAAAGGAGATCGAAACTGATCTTCCCGACGCGTTTGACTCTGCGCCCGCAAACGCAAGCTAATTGATCTCTAGCTGAGCGAGTCGCGCCCGTGGGGGGCGTCTAGGTCCATTACTGGTCCAAGTGGAACGATGCCGTTGGCATTGATCATTGGGTGTGTCTTGTAGTAGTGGTCCTTGATTTCTTGGATGCGGACGGTCTCAGCAATGCCAGGCTGCTGGTAGAGGTCGCGCAGGTAGCCCGAGAGGTTGGGGTAGTCGGCGATGCGTCGCAGGTTGCACTTGAAGTGGCCTACATAGACAGGGTCGAAGCGCACCAAGGTTGTGAACAGTCGCCAGTCAGCTTCAGTCGGCTCGGGACTTCCAACCAACCACCGCTGGCTAGCAAGTCGTGCGTCGAGTACATCTAGTGCGTCGAACAGGTCTGTTACTTCGCGCTCGTAGACATCTTGACTTACCGCGAATCCAGATTTGTAGACCCCGTTGTTGACCTTGGGGTAGATGAAGGAGTTGATCTCGTCAATGTCAGCCCGCAGGCCTTCCGGGTAGAGAGTGACGGTGTCGTTAGCGAGATCTCCGAACCCAGAGTCAAGGATGCGAATCACTTCGCTCGACTCGTTGTTGACGATTCTGCCCGTCTGCTTGTCCCAAAGGACGGGGACTGTGACTCGCTGGTCGAAGGTTGGGTCGCTGGCAAGGTAGCCCTCGCTCAGGAACTCCCAACCGTTGATTGGGTCCGTGTATTCCCCTCCGGTAAACGCCCAGCCGCGGTCGTCGCGCACAGGGTCTACGGCTGTCAGGCCAATCACATCCTCAAGGCCCTTCAGCTTGCGCACGATCGCAGCGCGGTGGGCCCAAGGGCATGCCCATGAGATGTAGAGGTGGTAGCGCCCTGCCTCTGCAGGGAACTCAGTTGAGCCATCGCTGGACACGAAGTCTCTGAAGATGTTCTCTTGGCGCTTAAAGGCGCCGTCCTCGGCTATTTCTTTGCCCATCGTGAACGGCTTTGCGGTGCTCATTCCCTCACCTTAGCCGCACTTGAGCTAGCTGTGAGGGGCGACCTAGCCAGTGCCGGCGGGCATTTCGACGCTGGTGCTTGTGCAGCCAGTGTTGTCGCTCGCCACTGCGCGGAAGACGGTGATGCCTCTCGGGCGGGCAGCAGTCGTTTGGGTGACTCCGTCGCCTCCGGGAGTTGCGTTCACCTGTGTCTCCCAAGTGCGACCAACCTTGCCTTGGAAGGTGACGGTGGCCCTTGGCCCGAGGCAGTGTGAGATGGCCCAATAGCGGGCGCCAGTGTCGGTGAATGAGACAAAGAGCGGCGTAATGAATGCCGTCAAGCCAGGCTTAGGGGTTGATGAGGCGACCGTCTTACCGGCAAAGAACAGGCCGCCTGGCCAGGTAGGAGTACGGTCACGAAGGCCGTACCAGATGGCGCCAGTTACGCCCCATCTAAATAGGCGGTAGACAGTCTCCGATGTGTATTGGGCGGCAAGCGTCGGCTCAATGCCAAGCGTTGGTCCGCTTGTCGTCACTCGACCCGGTGGGTTCGTCAACCAGACGAATTCGGTTGCGATGAGGTTCTTTGGCCCGGCGGGCGAAACGTTGTCGAACTTGACTGCCGCTGCAATCTCGCTCGCGAAGTCTGGGGTGTTGCCGAGGCCACCGCCATTCGGGTCATGGGCCTTGTCAGTGGGCTTGCCTTGAAGCGTGTAGGGGTGGATAGCGACGGCATCAAACTTTGCCTTCACTGGACAGGAGGTGTCAGTCAGTAGGCCAGAGATGCCACCGATGCAAAGCAGGTTTTTCAGGAACGACTGCGGCTGAATCTCGACCCCGGCAGAGCTTCGCCCATATGGACCAAGTCCACTCGTGAGGATCATCGACGTCGGCTGTACGGACTTCACTCCGTCGTAGAAGGAGTTCAGCATCGTGCGGTAGCGATCGACGAGGGTGAGAGTCCGCTTCCTCTTGATGGTCTCGAACTGCGGCTGCAGGAAGTACTTGTAATTAGGCTCATTCCACGCTTCGAACATACGAATCCGAGGGAGCTTGCTGCCTGGGTGGAGGGGATCGGCATAGTCGCCCGAGTAGCGAGTTGCCATCGCGACACCGAAGTCCTGAAGTGCCGCAGGGTCGGGCTTCCAAGAGCCGGTTGCAGCGTCCTTTGCTCGGCGAGCTCCTTCTGCCCATGCTGGCGCGCCGTAGAAGTTGACGAGCGGTTCCGCTCCCACGGTTTGGCTGAGACGCGCAAAGGTGTCCATCTTCGTCCAGTTATAGGCAGGGTCCGCTGGGTTCGTGGGGGACGCTGGCTTGGTCGGAGCGATCCGGTACCAGATGAATTGCTCGCGGTAAACCTGCGATTGAGTCTGGGCGAGCATTTCCGCCCATGCTCCCGTGTTCGGTCCCGGGTTGCTTGCGTCTGGCTCGTCAACTCCTAGCCAGAAACCGGGTCCAAACGGCGGCGCCACCACGGGGACAATTTCGACGGGGTCTGTCGAGTCTGAGGGGTCGCTATCGCCCTTGGCATTAGTCGCGACAACCTTGAAGGTGTATGACTTGCCAACCTCCAGCCCAGTGATTGTTGCCAGTGTGCCGCGTACGACCCGCTGCGGTGCATCACCGGGCTCGGTGAAAACCGTATAACCAGTAATTGGCAGTCCGCCGGTGTCGGCTGGGGCCGTCCAAGTGACTGTTGCCCTAGTCCGACCAGGTCTCGCCGTTACGCCAGTTGGAGGGTCGGGCACAGTCCGTGGCGTGATCGCGTTGCTGACCCTGGAGGCAGGTCCCGGGCCGACGCTGCTCAGTGCTTGGACCGTGAATGTGTAGGTCTTTCCCGCAGTCAGGTGGCTCACTTGGCAGGTGAGGTTGCCGTCGGCTTGGCAGGTGAGGTTGCCGGGGCTGCTCGTTACTTGGTAGCCGGTGATAGCGGCTGATCGTTTGACGGGTTTTGGCGCCGTCCAGGTGACAGTCGCTGTCCGCCCGATCGTCGTGGCACTCGGCCTACCGGGTGGGCCGGGGGTAGCGAGCGGGGTAGTGGCGTTAGATGGCTCTGAGGTTACGCTGTCGCCCGCTGCGTTTGTGGCCTTGACCGTGAAGGAGTAGGCCCTTCCGTTGGTGAGGCCGGGGACCACGCAGGTCGTGGCAGTCGAGGTCGTGCAGGTCTTTGCACTCGGAGACGAGGTAACGGTGTACTTAGTGATCGGCGAGCCGTTGTTGGCTGGGGCGTCCCAAGTGACTGTCGCGGATCCCGGGAGTGGGGATGCGGTCGGTTTGGTGACTTGGGCTGGCTTGCCAAATGGTGTGGCTGCTTCGCTTGGGTCGGACTGGGGACTGTCTCCGACAGCATTTGTTGCGACCAGCGTCAGCGTGTAAGCGGTCCCGTTGTCGAGGTCGGTGATCACGCACGAGAGCTTCGAGGTTGTGCAGCTCTTACCACCTGGTTGCGCTGTGAGTGTGTAGCTGAGGATCGGGCTTCCACCGTTGGCTGGGGCGGCCCAACTTGCTCGTATGACATGGTCTGCCGGCTTGACCTTGGTGAGGCTCGGCTTTGCTGGTCTCCCGACCACAGTGATCGGCGCACTTCGGGCGGACTTAGGGCCAGTCCCGACAAGGTTGTGGGCCACGGCCGTGAACGTGTATTTGATCCCCGCAGTGAGGCTGTCAATCCGACAGTTTGTGGCCCCCGACGTTACGCACTGGATACCGCCGGGGCTTGAAGTCACCGTGTAGGAATCAACTGCCGCGCCGCCATCTGAGGTTGGTGCAGTCCAGCTCAAGTCAACAAAGCCGTCCCCTGCCGTCGCAGTGACTCCTGTCGGGGCTGATGGCAGCCCGATTGGCCTCACTGGTGAAGTCGTATTCGAAAATCCGCCAGTACCAATCCTGTTTGTTGCGCGCACCGTCACTGCGTACTCGGTGTCAGTGGAGAGTCCGCTGATCGTGCAGCTGAGCCTTGTTGATGTGCAGAAGGCAGAGCCCGGGGAGGCAGTCGCTCTGTATGAGGTGATGAAGGATCCGCCTGAGGAGAGCGGGGCTAACCACCTGACTGCCAGTGTTCCGTTACCTGGTGTCACGGCAGCTGAGCGCGGCGCCCCAGGCACTTTCGCTGAAGCAGGCCCGACCAGTTGCCAACCGCTAGCCCAAGCTCTCAGGTCAGGGGAAAATGGCGATGCCGCAGCCGACGCGCCTCCTGTTCCAAAGGCGCAGGAGGTGGCGAGAGTTACTAAGACGGCAACAGCTGTCCTAGCGCGGAAGGGAATACTGACCATGCTGACTGAACAGCTTAAGGGGCGCAGAGTTGCGCCCCGCCGTATGGGTCTAAATCCAGTTACTGGCTAATGCGACAGGCGAGCCCCACGCATGTGCTCAGGTCAGTGAGCTTCGTGGCTAGGCCGGCCTTAACACTTGCGTACGAACTGTCGCTAGCCAAGTTAGTGAGCTCGTAAGGATCGTTCTGCACGTCGTAGAGCTCCTGCTCACCACTGGGGGTGCAAGTTTGCACATTGCGGTCGGCAACGGGCTCGTTCTTCTGGCACCAAACAACGTACTTCCAACGCTCGGTTCGGACACCCCGGTAGGGCTGATCCCACTGCTGTGGCATTGATGCGTCAGCAAACAGGGGTGCGTTGGCCTCAAGGCCAATCGCGTAGGACGGAATGGTCGCTGTTCCCTTTGCACCCGGAAGCAGTGAGAAGCCGTCCTGCGTGCGTCCCGCAGTGGCCTTCGCGGCGTCAAGGATCGTCGCTGCAAAGTCAATATTCGAAACGAGAGTGTTGACTTGGCGGCCAGCTGGAATGCCAGGGCCGCGCATAAGGAACGGAACCCGAATCGACTCCTCGTACGGAAGGAACTTGTCACCTGGAACGCGGTGCTCGCCTTGAAGCCAGCCGTTGTCTGAGGTGAAGACGATCAATGTGTTGTCGAGCTGCTTTGTGGACTTGAGCGTCGCGACAAGTGTCTTGATCCCGTCGTCCACTGCCTTGATCGCGCCAAGGCGCCCGTTGTAGTTGTTGCGGATTGCCTCTTCTGCTGTTGGCAGGGAGGTGCTGCCGAGTGAGCGCGGAGTATTCAGCGGGTCGGCAAGCTGGAGCTGCTGCTGAAGCGGCTTTCCTGTTGGGGCAGAGTCGTAGTTCGGCTTGTTGGTGATGCGCGACCAATCCCAATTTAGGTTTGCGTAGCGGGGTGCTGGGCGTGGGTCCGGTACGAGCTTCGTCTTGTCCTCGGTCTTCGAGGTTGAAGTCGTTCCTGAGTAGTGAGCGTTCTTGCGGAAGCCGTTTCGAATGCCGCCGTCTACATCTTCGCGGTGAGGTGATGCAGGCGACCACCAGAGGAAGAACGGCTTCTTTGAGGAGGCTTGGTTCTTCACGATGGTGTTTGAGATGCCAGCTGTTACGTCTGGCGAGTAGTTCTTGGCTACCTGACTGCCATAGGTAGTCGGGTCGAGAGGGCTCTTGAAGAACTTGTTTGCCCAGTTGAGGACGTCGCTGATGGTCTTGCTGCCGGCTGTGACCTGAATCTCAGCGAAGTTGTTGAGCGCCTTGGCGTATGCGGCGTCCCCCCAAGACTTGAGCTTGTTGTTCTGGTTGATGACGAAGTTGAAGTAGTCGTATGACGACACATCAACCATGCCGTTCCAGTTATCGAAGCCAACGGGCACTTCGCCGCCAGCCTTGAGGGCATTGCCCTGCACATCGGTATCCGTGGACTTGCCTGAGCCGTAGCCGTTGAGCCACTTGCCGACGAGCGCCGTGTAGTAGCCGCTGTTCTTCAGCCAAGCTGGGAGGGTGTTGGCCCGGTCGCGCATGCCGTACCAGCCGTATGGCCAGAAGTTTCCTCCAACGCCGTGGTTGTGCGAGTACTGGCCGGTAATGAACGTTGCTCGGCTTGGGCAGCACAGAGGGAAGGAGTCGACGGTGTTGTTGAAGGTGACACCTTGGCTGGCGATCAAGCTCTGGAGGTTTGGCATTGCCTTCACGCCCGTGGTTGTCTGGGCGGAGATGTCTGCAAGCGCCTGGTCATCAGTCATTACGACAAGGATGTTCGGCTTCCCGTCCTTGGTGTTGGCGACCGTGCGGGCTGCTGCTGGTTGTGCTGCGACGACCGCCATTGTGGATGCGGTGACGACGATCAGACTGAGCTTCTTCACTTGCCCCTCCCTCAAGGAACTTGAATGCCTGTTGGCTTCAACCATAGAAATACCACGCTTTGCGACGCCGTGTCAACGAGCTTCGGGGGCTTTTTAATTTGGCACCAGTCTTTTTCCCCGCCTTAGGCGAGTGTTTAACCCGTAGCCCTTACTTTCCCGAGCATGAACACGAACCGCATGTCTTTCACCACCGCTTCAGTAACAGCAACTGGACTGCTTGCAGTTCTAATGACCTTCGGTGCCACTGGCGCGCCAGCTGCTGCCCACTGCACGATCACGGGAACCAGTGGCCCCGATGTTCTTGTGGGTACCAATGGCCGCGATGTCATCTGCGGGCTTGGCGGCAACGATCGCATCCGTGGACTTGGCGGCAACGATTTGATCATTGGTGGCGCTGGGAGCGATCGCATTGATGGAGGAACTGGCAACGACACTGAAATCGGTGACGGCGGTAACGACAGGCTGGTTGGGGGCGCTGGTAGCGACAAGCTGATCGGCGGCGCTGGAAATGACTCCGAGCACGGTGGAACAGGCAACGATGATCTCCAAGGTGGCTCTGGCAACGATTTGATGTCGGGCGATGCGGGCTCCGACACCGCTGACTACTCAGCAGTGCCAGCAGCAGCTGACGGCGTCGATGTAAACCTCGCCAACGACGTGGGTGAGTCCAACTCTGGCGCCTCGAACGACGGTGTCGGCACCGACACACTCACTGGCGACGAGAATGTGGTCGGGTCAAACGGCAACGACGTTCTCTATGGGGATGACTCGGCGAATGTTGAAAATGGTCTTGGCGGCAATGACGAGATCCACGGCGGGGACGGCTCGGATTCGATCAACGGTGGTAGCGGTACTGACACGGTCTTCGCTGATGCTGGGAACGACACCGTCAAGGGTGGTGCTGGAAGTGACCAACTTGCGGGCGGAGACGGAACCGACACAATCGACGGCGGGGCCGGCAGCGACATTACGAACGGCCAGGCAGGCGATGACACTCTTAACGGGGGTGAAGGCAACGACACTGTTGATGGTGGTGAAGGCAACGACACTGAGAACGGCGGCGTTGGTAACGACACCATGGTTGGCGGCGCGGGCGACGATTCGCTGAACGGCGCCGATGGCACCGACACCGTCGATTACTCAGCAGACACCACTCCGATCACAGTTGACCTCAATACTGACCAAGCGACCGGTGATGGTACGGACACGGTTGCGGGTGACGAGAACGTTGTCGGTAGCTCAGCCGCAGACACAGTCACTGGCGATGGGTCTGCGAATCAAATCGACGGCGGTGACGGCGCAGATGTGATCAACGGCTCTGGGTCCGGAGACATTCTGAACGGGCAAGGCGGTGACGACACCCTCAACGGCGGTGCCGGAGACGACGTACTCAACGGCGGAGCAGGCGCTGACCATCTCAACGGTGATGACGGCAATGACACCGAAGACGGTGGCGACGGTGACGATGTCGTTGCTGGTGGCGTCGGCTCAGATGTCCTCACAGGTGGCGTTGGCAACGACACCATGGAGGGTGAGGTTGGCGATACCAAGATTGATGGTGGAGACGGAACCGACAGCTGCGGCTCAATTGCCGGGGACATTGGTTGCGAGGATGGGCCTGAGAACGACTAGTCGAAACGCAAGATTCGGTAGTTATGAGCGTCGCTAAGTGCGGCGCTCTTTCG
>CALJKH010000095.1 GCA_937973575.1 uncultured Solirubrobacterales bacterium
AATCGGCCGCTGCCACGCTGCTCGAGCGGGGGGTCATTGAGGAATCAGGACGTTCGCCCTTCGGCGCTGTCCTCTATCGGACTAGCGAGCTGTTCCTTCGTCTCTTCGACCTTGCCAGCCTCGAAGATCTCCCCGACATTGGGGCTTGGGATCCAGCGCCTGAAGTTGAGGAGGCACTCCGCGAGCGGCTTCTCAAGGTTGGTGCCGAGCGATCTGGCGAGTCAACGACAGAGGAAACGACTGAGCAGGTTCCAGCTACAAGCCTTGAAGAGGACGCAGCCGATGCCGATTGGGAATCTTCAGTCGATGCGCCTGATCCTGATGTTCAGGAGGACACCCCAACAGGCGTGGACCTGATCGGTGACAGCGACGAGGAGCCCAGCTCCGTCTGAGCTAGGCAGCTGCCTTGCGGGCAGCGAGCTGTCCACAAGCAGCGTCGATGTCCTGGCCGCGGGTGAGGCGGACCGTTGCTGTCAATCCACCGAGTTCAAGCTGCCGCTGGAAGGCTGCAATGCGCTCCCGTGGAGATCCGTCGTAGGACCCAGTTGGGTTGTACGGGATCAGGTTGAGCTTGAAGTGCTTGGGGTCGAGAAGCTTGACGAGCCCTTCTGCTTGCTCAGGCCCATCGTTAACTCCGTCGAGCATCACATATTCAACGAAGACCATCCGCCGACTCTTGACCGAGTGCTCCATGCAAGCGTCCATGACCTCTGCGACTGGATACCGATCGTTGACCGGCATGATCTTCGACCGCAGTTCGTCCTCTGGTGCGTGGAGCGATAGGGCTAGGCGCATCTTCGTCTGAAGCTCAGTGAGACGGCGGATCCCAGGGACCCAGCCCACGGTGCTGATCGCCGTGTGCCGGTTAGTGATGCCAATGTCCGGGAGCCGCTCACATGCGTCAAGGACATTGTCGAGATTCATCATCGGTTCGCCCATTCCCATGAAGACGCAGTGGTCGATCTCCTCCATTCGGCGGAAGTGGAGGGCCTGATCAATGATCTCGTCTGAGGTGAGGTTGCGTCCGAACTTCATCGTGCCGGTGGCGCAGAAGGTGCAGGTGAGTGGGCATCCCGATTGCGACGAGACGCAGATAGACCTTCGGCCATCGCGGTAGCGCATCAGCACAGCTTCGATTGGTCGACCGTCGGAGGTCTTGAAGAGGCTCTTGACTGTCCCGTCCTTTGACTTGGCGTCCATCATGGGCTCAAGGGTGGTGAACGGCACATCGGCGATCAGCGCGTCGCGAAGCTGCTTCGGGACATTGGTCATCTCGCTCCAAGATGTGGCCCCGCTGGCAAGCCATTCCCAGATTTGGCGTTCGCGAAACGCGGGCTCGCTGTGGGCGGCCAGTGTCTCTTGCAGAAGGGAGGTGTCCATACGCCTATCGTGGCAGCCGATGAGATTAGGCAAGTACCTTGCACACGCTGGTGTCGCCTCGCGACGTGGATCAGAGGAAGTAATTCGCTCTGGCCGCGTTTCCGTGAACGGCAAAATCATTGTGGATCCTGCCCGCGATGTGACAGGGGAGGAGGAGATCCGCGTTGACGGTGCTGCCCTCGAAGGCACGGAGCAGCGCGTCGTCTATGCAGTCCACAAGCCGCTCGGCGTTGTCTCGACAGCTTCGGACCCGGGTGGGCGAGTGACTGTTGTCGACATGGTTCCGGGCGAGTCACGCCTCTATCCAGTCGGCCGACTTGATGTCAGTAGCAGTGGCTTGATGCTGCTGACAAACGACGGAGAGCTCGCAAACCTTCTGATGCATCCCCGCTACGAAGTGCGCAAGAAGTATCGAGTCAAGGTGGTTGGTGGGGCAGTTGGCGCACCTGCACTCCGTGAGTTGAGCGAAGGCGTCCTGCTTGATGACGGGCTTACTCTTCCCGCCAGGGTCAGCAAACTTGGTCCTGGAATTCTTGAGATTGAGATCCGCGAGGGACGAAATCGTCAGGTTCGTCGGATGTGCGAAGCAGTAGGACACCCCGTGGTTGAGCTGCAGCGCATCGCAATTGGCCCGTTAGAACTTGGCCGGTTGAAGAGTGGTGGGCACCGCAGATTGCATGCAGGCGAAGTGGACGAGCTTCGCGCTGCCGCCAACCGGGGTTAGCATCCCTGCTGTGAGCGTTAAGGCATTAAGAGGAGCTAACCAAGCGTCGGCCAACGAGGCTGCGGCGATTCGCTCTGCCACTGTCGATTTGATGACAGAACTAATGGCCCGTAATTCGCTCGGTCCGGAGGACCTCATCTCCTGTCTCTTCACAGTGACAGAGGACCTTGACGCTGACTTCCCAGCTGCTGCCGCACGCGAAATCGGACTAGATGGAGTGCCGCTGATGTGCGCTCGTGAGATTCCGGTTCCGGGATCCCTGGAGCGTGTCGTTCGCGTGCTCGTTCACTACGAAGCTCCCGCTGAGGCAAAGCCGGTTCACGTCTACCTCGGCGGCGCGCAGGCTCTCCGTCCTGACTTGGATAGTGCGCAGTAGGCAACGCGATGTCTTTGAATTTCGCTGACAGAATCTCGCGAATCCCCGTCTACCCGGCGGCAGACGGCTACGCACTTGACGAATCCGTTGCCCTGCTCGCCAGCAACGAGGCCCCTTTTGCGCCGCTCCCAGAGGTTGTTGAGGCGGCGGCTCGAGCTGTTGGCTCGTCCAACCGCTATCCGGATCCCGGGACCAACTCGCTCCGTCAGGCGCTGTCGGCGGTTACCGGCATTCCAAAGGAGCGCATCGCTACGGGTAACGGATCGTGCGAGATCCTTCTGGCACTAGGGGAGGCTCTGCTCCAGCCAGGAAGAGCGGTTGTCCACGCTTGGCCATCGTTCAGCGTCTATCCGCACATGACTGCGACAACTGGAGCCGATCCAATTCGTGTTCCTCTTGATGCTGACTATCGACACGATCTTCCAGCGATGGTGGCGGCTGTCACGACTGAGACCTCGATTCTGGTGGTCTGCAATCCGAATAACCCAACAGGCACGATGGTTCCTCTTGCTGAGATCGAGGCGTTGCTGGAAGCTGTGCCCGAGAATGTCTGTGTTGTCCTCGATGAGGCCTACCGCGAGTTCGTAACTAGCGAGCCTGTCGACTCAACCCTTGATCTGCTGAATCGGTATCCCAACCTTGTGATCCTGAGGACCTTCTCGAAGGTTTACGGGTTAGCTGCGCTCCGAGTCGGTTACGCGCTCTGCGGCTCTGAAGAGATTCGAGTGGCTGTAGACCAAGTTCGGCAGCCGTTCTTCTGCAACAGCGCTGCGCAGGCAGCAGCGGTTGAGGCTCTGAATCACCGTGACGAGGTTCAGCGCAGGGTGGACCTCGTGACAGCAGAACGCGCGCGGTTGGTCGAAATGCTTGAGGCAATTGACTTTGAGGTGTCGGAATCCAACGCCAACTTCGTTTGGGCGCGGGTTCCATCTGGCACGAATGAGAAGGAGCTGGTTGCCGGCTTGTCCGCCCGAGACATCCTCGTGAGGGCCGGAACGGCGCTTGGAGAAGAGGGCTTCTTGAGGATCACAGTCGGTCTACCTGAGCAGCATGATCGGCTTGTCAATGCTGCAGCTGAGTTAATCCGCGGCGCGTGAAATCGCTACCAACGCGGCCGCGTTAC